>NZ_JBEYUK010000001.1:527926-579689 GCF_040643475.1 Streptomyces sp. NPDC047130
GGTCTGGTCGGTCCTGGGGTCTGCCTTGCCCTGTGGTCTGGTCGCTCCTGCGGTCTGCCTGGCGCTGCGGTCTGGTCCGCCCTGTCCTGTGGTCGAGTCGGCCCTGCGGCCTGCTCTGCCCTGTGGCCTGCTCGCACCCTTGGCCTTGGGTCCTTTCGCCTCTCGGCCTTCGGCCCCACGCCGCACCCCCGGCCCGCCCGCCGTGCCCGTGCGCGGCAGCCGCCCCACCCCGCCTTCCACGGCCACAACGAGCACCCCCTCCGCGGGTGCCGTGCGGCTGCCGGGGCGGAAGCCGAGGGTTCGGGGTGGGCGGGCGGGTTCCCGCGAAGCTGGGCCCGCGTACGCCGCCGTGAGGGCGCGGGAGGCCGTCCCGGTGCCCCGTCGCCCGCGCGAGCCCGGCCGACGCATGCCGCGGCGGGTGCACCAGGCGGCACCCCCGGCCCCGGCCGCCGCACGCGGCTCGTGGCGCGGAGGCCAGGGCCAGGCACCCCCTCCCCGCGTCCACCCGAGCGACCTCCCCACCCGAACGGGTGGATCCCGGATGAATCGGAACGTCAATGGCGATATGCATCGTTCACCGTACGGATCGGTCAACGATCGGTCACCGATCGCCCGGACACCGGTCAGCCACCGGTCAGGGTCCGCCCAGGGAGAGGGAGGCACGCCATGCGCGGAGGACGAAGGGGGCCCGCGGCGACCCCACGACGCCCACGCACCGCGACCCGCAGGACGACCGCCGCGGCCGGCGCCGCCACGGTCGCGCTGCTCGCCGCGGCCTGCGGCGGGGGCGGCGGCGGGGGCGGCGGCGGTGACGCCGGCGCCGTGCTGAGTTCCTCCTGGGGCGACCCGCAGAACCCCCTGGAGCCCGCCAACACCAACGAGGTCCAGGGCGGCAAGGTCCTCGACATGATCTTCCGCAACCTCAAGAAGTACGACCCGAAGACCGGCGAGGCGAAGGACATGCTCGCCGAGAAGATCGAGACCACCGACTCGCAGAACTTCCGCATCACCGTCAAGGACGGCTGGAAGTTCAGCAACGGCGAGCCGGTCACCGCCCGGTCGTTCGTGGACGCCTGGAACTACGGCGCGAGCCTGAAGAACAACCAGAAGAACGCCTACTTCTTCCAGTACATCGAGGGGTACGACAAGACCCACCCCGAGAGCGGCTCGCAGAGCGCCGACACCCTCTCCGGCCTGCGGCTGGTCGACGACCGGACCTTCACCGTCAAGCTCACACAGAAGTTCTCGACCTTCCCGGACACCCTCGGGTACAACGCCTACGCCCCGCTGCCCCGCGCCTTCTTCGACGACCACGACGCCTGGGTCGCCAAGCCGGTCGGCAACGGCCCGTACCAGGTCGAGTCGTACGCCAAGGGCTCGCAGATGACGCTGCGCAAGTGGGAGGGCTACACCGGCCCCGACAAGGCGCGCAACGGCGGCGTGGACCTGAAGGTCTACACGGACAACGCCACGGCCTACAACGACCTGATGTCCGGCAACCTCGACCTGGTCGACGACATCCCCGCCAGCCAGCTCAAGAACGCCCCCGCCGACCTCGGGGACCGGTACATCAACACCCCGGCGGGCATCCTGCAGACCCTGGCCTTCCCGTTCTACGACCCCCAGTGGAACAAGCCCGGCATGGAGAAGGTCCGCAAGGGCCTGTCCATGGCGATCGACCGTCAGCAGATCACCGAGACGATCTTCCAGAAGACCCGCACCCCGGCGACGGACTGGACCTCCCCGGTCCTCGGCGAGGAGGGCGGCTTCCGGGAGGGCTTCTGCGGCGAGTCCTGCGAGTACAAGCCGGAGGAGGCCAGGAAGCTCATCGAGGAGGGCGGCGGCCTGCCCGGCGGCCGGGTCCGGATCACCTTCAACGCGGACACCGGCTCGCACCGCGACTGGGTCGAGGCGGTCTGCAACAGCATCAACCGCGCGCTGGGCCAGGGCAAGGCGTGCGTCCCCAACCCCGTCGGCACCTTCGCGGACTACCGCAACCAGATCTCCGACCGGAAGATGCCCGGTCCCTTCCGGGCCGGCTGGCAGATGGACTACCCGCTGATCCAGAACTTCCTCCAGCCGCTGTACTACACCAACGCCTCGTCCAACGACGGCAAGTGGTCCAACGAGGAGTTCGACGACTGGGTCGACAAGGCCAACGCCGAGTCCGACACCGGCACGGCGGTGGACAACTTCCTCAAGGCCGAGGAGGTGGTCCGCGACGAGATGGCGGCCATCCCGCTCTGGTACCAGAACGGCTCCGCCGGCTACTCCGAGCGCCTCTCGGACGTCGCCCTGAACCCCTTCAGCGTCCCGGTCTACGACCGGATCAAGGTCGGCTGACCGGGGGACCGCCCCCACCGTTCGGTCCGCAACCCTGGCCGGGAGGCAGCATGGGACGCTACGTGATCCGGCGTCTGCTCCAGATGATCCCCGTGTTCGTCGGCGCGACGCTGCTGATCTTCCTGATGGTCAACGTCATGGGCGATCCGGTCGCCGGCCTCTGCGGCGACCGGGCCTGCGACCCGGCGACGGCCGCGCGCCTCAAGGCCGAGTTCGGGCTCGACCAGCCCGTCTGGAAGCAGTACCTGACCTACATGGGCAACGTCCTCTCCGGGGACTTCGGCACCGCCTTCAACGGCCAGAAGGTCACCGAACTGATGGGCACCGCCTTCCCGGTGACCATCCGGCTCACCCTGGTGGCGATCCTCTTCGAGATCGTCATCGGCATCGCCCTCGGCGTGGTCACCGGGATGCGCCGAGGCCGCCCGGTGGACACCGGCGTCCTGGTCGCCACCCTGGTGGTGATCTCCGTCCCCACCTTCGTCACCGGCCTCCTGCTGCAGCTGCTGCTCGGCGTGAAGTGGGGCTGGATCAACCCCTCGGTCTCCTACGAGGCCGGCTTCGGCGAGCTGATCGTCCCCGGCCTGGTGCTGGCCTCCGTCTCGCTGGCCTACGTGACCCGGCTGACCCGCACCTCCATCGCCGAGAACCGCCGCTCCGACTACGTCCGCACCGCCGTCGCCAAGGGGCTCCCGCGCCGCCGGGTGGTCACCCGGCACCTGCTGCGGAACTCGCTGATCCCCGTGGTCACCTTCATCGGCACCGACGTCGGCGCACTGATGGGCGGAGCCATCGTCACCGAGCGGATCTTCAACATCCACGGGGTCGGTTACCAGCTCTACCAGGGCATCCTCCGGCAGAACACCCAGACGGTCGTCGGCTTCGTGACGGTGCTGGTGCTGGTCTTCCTGGTGGCGAACCTCATCGTCGACCTTCTGTACGCCGTACTCGACCCGAGGATCCGCTATGCCTGAACCGCGGCAGCCGCTTCCCGACCCCGGTGACCACCCGCGCGGCGACCGGTCCGAGGGCGGCCGGGCCGCCGAGGACGGCGCGATCGCCGGCACGGGCTTCGGCGGCTCCATGGACCTGGCCACCGACGAGGGCCGCACGCTGGAGGACGACCCCGGGCCCGACGGCGGCGGACCCACCGCCAGGCCGCGCTCCCTGTGGTCGGACGCCTGGCGGGACCTGCGCCGCAACCCGGTCTTCGTCGTCTCCTCGCTGCTGATCCTCTTCCTGCTGCTGATCGCCGTCTGGCCCAGCCTGCTCACCTCCGGCGACCCGCTCGACTGCGACCTGGCCCGCGCCCAGGAAGGCTCCCAGCCCGGCCACCCGTTCGGGTTCAACGGCCAGGGCTGCGACGTCTACACGCGCACCGTGTACGGCGCCCGCACCTCGGTCACCGTCGGCGTCTGCGCCACCCTCGGCGTCGCCCTCCTCGGCAGCGTCCTGGGCGGCCTCGCGGGGTTCTTCGGCGGCGTCTGGGACGCGCTGCTCTCCCGTCTCACCGACGTCTTCTTCGCCATCCCGGTGGTCCTGGGCGGCCTGGTGCTGCTGTCGGTGGTCACCAGCAACAGCGTCTGGCCGGTGATCGGCTTCATGGTGCTGCTGGGCTGGCCGCAGATCTCCCGCATCTCCCGCGGCGCGGTCATCACCGCCAAGCAGCACGACTACGTCCAGGCGGCCCGCGCCCTCGGCGCCTCCGGTCCCCGGATGCTGCTGCGGCACATCGCGCCCAACGCGGTCGCCCCGGTGATCGTCGTCGCCACCATCGCGCTCGGCACCTACATCGCCCTGGAGGCCACGCTGTCCTACCTGGGCGTCGGGCTGAAACCGCCCACGGTCAGCTGGGGCATCGACATCTCCTCCGCCTCCCCGTACATCCGCAACGCCCCGCACATGCTGCTCTGGCCGGCCGGCGCGCTGGCGCTCACGGTGCTGGCGTTCATCATGCTCGGCGACGCGGTCCGCGACGCCCTCGACCCGAAGCTGAGGTGAGCCGCCATGCTGCTCGACGTCCGTGACCTGCGCGTGGAGTTCACCACCCGGGAGGGCGTGGCCAAGGCGGTGAACGGGGTCAGCTACAGCGTCGACGCGGGCGAGACCCTCGCCGTGCTCGGCGAGTCCGGCTCCGGGAAGTCCGTCACCGCCCAGGCCGTCTTGGGCATCCTCGACACGCCGCCCGGCCGGATCACCGGCGGCGAGATCCTCTTCCAGGGCCGCGACCTGCTCCGGCTCAAGGAGGAGGAACGCCGGACCGTCCGCGGCGCGGAGATGGCGATGATCTTCCAGGACGCGCTCTCCTCCCTCAACCCGGTGATGACCGTGGGGGACCAGCTCGGCGAGATGTTCGTCGTCCACCGCGGCCTGTCGAAGAAGGACGCCCGCGCCAAGGCCGTCGAGCTGATGGACCGGGTCCGCATCCCCGCGGCGGCACAGCGGGTGCGGGACTATCCGCACCAGTTTTCCGGGGGCATGCGCCAGCGCATCATGATCGCCATGGCGCTGGCGCTGGAACCGGCGCTGATCATCGCCGACGAGCCCACCACCGCGCTGGACGTGACGGTCCAGGCCCAGGTCATGGACCTGCTCGCCGAGCTCCAGCGCGAGTACCGGATGGGACTGATCCTGATCACCCACGACCTCGGTGTGGTCGCCGACGTGGCCGACCGGATCGCCGTGATGTACGCGGGCCGGATCGTCGAGACGGCCGGGGTGCACGACCTCTACAAGGCGCCCGCGCACCCCTACACGCGAGGCCTGCTGGACTCCATCCCGCGCCTGGACCACAAGGGGGGCGAGCTCTACGCGATCAAGGGCCTGCCGCCCAGCCTCACCGCCGTCCCGCCCGGCTGCCCGTTCCACCCCCGCTGCCCGATGGCCCAGGACGTCTGCCGGACCGACGTCCCGCCGCTGTACGCCGTGGACCGGGGCCCCGCCTCCGGCCCCGACCGCGGCAGCGCCTGCCACTTCTGGCGCGACTGCCTCGAATCCACCACCCCCCACTGACCAGCCCCTTGTGCACACCCGCCCCTACCGCCCGCCCGGCCTGCCTGCCCTGACCGCCCGCACGGTTCGACCGCTTGGCCTGACCGCCTGACCGTCCGACCGCACCAGCCGCCCCGTTCGCCTGTCCGGGGCCGACAGCCCACACGGCCCGTCTGCCCCGACCGCCTGCACGGTTCGACCGCCTGACCGCTCCGACCGCCCGACCGCACCAACTGCCTGTCCGACCCGTCGCCCGCACAACTCGTCCGCCCCAACCGCCTGTCCGCCCCGCCTGCCCGACCGCCCCCAGCGCCCGACCGCCCCGCCTGCCCTGACCGCCCGCACAGCCCGACCGCCCGGCCCGACCGTCCGCCCACCATGTCCGGGACTCCCGGGGGCGGGCACCGGCCACCGGGCACCGCGGCGGGCGCCCCCGGCCGCGGGTCGGTCGGGCCGGTCGCGCCGTGACCGTTCGAACGCCCCGTCCCGCCGTCCCGGCCGGCACCCGCCGCCGTTCCGGGGCCCCGCCCGTCCGCTCGACCACCGCCAGGAGAACCGATGGCCACCATGGCGCCCACACCCGGCACGGACACGACGACCGAGCCGATCCTCGAGGTCGAGGGGCTCGTGAAGCACTACCCGCTCACCCGGGGGATCGTCTTCCGCAAGCAGACCGGCGCCGTGAAGGCCGTCGACGGCGTCGACTTCGCCCTCGGCCGCGGCGAGACCCTCGGCATCGTCGGGGAGTCCGGCTGCGGGAAGTCCACGGTGGCGCGGATGCTGGTCAACCTGGAGCGGCCCACCGCGGGATCCATCCGCTACAAGGGCGAGGACGTCACCCGGCTGTCCGGCCGCGCCCTGAAGGCGGTGCGCCGGAACATCCAGATGGTCTTCCAGGACCCGTACACCTCGCTCAACCCCCGGATGACCGTCGGCGACATCGTGGGCGAGCCCTTCGACATCCACCCCGAGGCCGCCCCCAAGGGCGACCGCCGGCGCCGCGTGCAGGGGCTGCTGGAGGTGGTCGGCCTCAACCCCGAGCACGTCAACCGCTACCCGCACCAGTTCTCCGGCGGGCAGCGCCAGCGCATCGGCATCGCCCGCGGACTCGCGCTGCGGCCCGAGATCATCGTCGCCGACGAACCCGTCTCCGCCCTCGACGTCTCGGTCCAGGCCCAGGTGGTCAACCTGCTCGAGCGGCTCCAGGACGAGTTCGGCCTCGCCTACGTGTTCATCGCGCACGACCTGTCCGTGGTGCGGCACATCTCCGACCGCGTCGGGGTGATGTACCTCGGGCGGATCGTGGAGACCGGCACCGACCGGGCCATCTACGACCACCCCACGCACCCCTACACCCAGGCGCTGCTCTCCGCCGTCCCCGTCCCCGACCCGGCGGCCCGGGACCGCCGGGAGCGGATCATCCTCACCGGGGACGTGCCCTCGCCGACGAACATCCCCTCCGGCTGCCGCTTCCGCACCCGCTGCTGGAAGGCGCGGCAGCGCTGCGCCGAGGAGGTCCCGGCGCTCGCCGTCCCGGAGGCGTTCCGCGAACGGGGCGGCCCGGCGGCGCATCCGTCGGCCTGTCACTTCGCCGAGGAGAAGCGGGTGGTGCCCGAGGACGAGCCGGGCGGGCCGGCCCGTTAACAGTCAGGTAATTGCGTCGACCCGCATCCGATATACGGACGGGGAACGCTGAAGGGGTACGGCCGTGCGGGTGCCGTGAACGGGCCGGGGCGCGCCATGTCGCCCCGGCCCGTGCCCTTCCCGCCGGCCCCCCGTGGGCCCCCGCCGTTCCCGCCGTTCCCGCCGGCCCCCCGTGGGCCCCCGCCGTTCCCGCCGGCCTCCGCCCGTGCCCGCGCGGCCCGGTCAGCCCGCCGACCGGGACGCGCCGTCCGCCCCCGCAGGGGCCGTGCCCAGCGAGCGGCGCAGGAAGTCGACCTGGAGCAGCAGCAGGTTCTCCGCCACCCGCTCCTGCGGCGTCATGTGGGTCACGCCCGACAGCGGCAGCACCTCGTGCGGCCGTCCCGCGGCCAGCAACGCGGAGGAGAGCCGCAGGGTGTGGGCGGCCACCACGTTGTCGTCGGCCAGCCCGTGGATCACCATCAGCGGCCGGCCGCGCTCGGCGGCCCCGGAGAGGCCGTCGTCGGTCACCAGCGAACTGGCCGCGTACGCCCGCGGGTCGGCCGCAGGGTCGCCCAGGTACCGCTCGGTGTAGTGGGTGTCGTAGAGCCGCCAGTCGGTGACCGGCGCCCCGGCGACGCCCGCGGCGAAGACGTCCGGCCGGCGCAGCACGGCCAGCGCGGCCAGGTACCCGCCGAAGGACCAGCCCCGCACGGCCACCCGCGACAGGTCCAGCGGATACCGCTCGGCCAGGTCGTGGAGGGCGTCGATCTGGTCCTCCAGGGCGAGGGTGAGGTCGCCCCTGACCGCCTTCTCCCACGCCGGGGAGCGCCCCGGGGTGCCGCGCCCGTCGGCGACGATCACCGCGAACCCCTGGTCGGCGAACCACTGGGAGGTGAGGTGGGCGTTGTGGGAGGCGTACACGCGCTGCCCGTGCGGGCCGCCGTACGGGTCCATGAGGACGGGCAGGAGTTCGCCCGCGCGGTAGTGCGTGGGCAGCAGCACGGCGCACGGAATGCGCCGCGCGCCCGCCTCGGTGAGGGAGACCCGCGGGGTCAGCCCGGGGTCGGCGGCGTGCGAGGCGATCCGGGCGACCTCCTCGCCGTCGCGCAGCACCACCACCCGGGCGCCCGGCCGGTCGGGCGTGGACGACACCAGCACCGTCACCCCGCCCGAGCGCACCGCCGTGTGGACGCCCGGCTCCGTGGAGACGCGCTCCACGGAGTCGGCCGTGACCCGGTGGACGTGCACCTCCCCGATCTCCGGTGCGTCGGCCGCCTCGCCCGCGGAGGCCGACACCAGGACGTCGTGCTCGGAGACGTCCAGCACCGCCCGCAGGTGCAGCCGCCCGTCGGTGAGCGTGCGGCCGCCCACCGCGAGGGCCCGCGCCCCGCTCTCGTCGGTGATCCGCACCAGCTCCCCGGCCGGGCTCCAGCACGGCGTGGCAGCGAACAATTCAAGCCATGTTGGGTCGCTCTCGCTCAGCAGCGTCCGGGTGGCCCCGGTGTCCGGGTCGACGGCCAGGGTGAGCTGCTCGCGCTGGTCCCGCGACTGCACCAGGATCAGCGGCGAACCCCCCGCTGACCAGTGCACTCGTGCCAGGTACGGGTACACCTCGCGGTCCCAGAGGACCTCCGTGCGGCTGCCGTCGAGGCCGAAGGCGAACAACTGTACGCGCGCATTGGGGGTGCCGGCCGCGGGGTAGGCCTGGGGCCGCGGCTCCCGCTCGGGGTGGGCCGGATCGGCGATCCACCAGCGCCGGACGGGCGCGTCGTCGGTCCGCGCGGCCAGCAGCCGGTCCGACTCCGGGGACCACCAGAAGCCGCGGAAGCGCTGCATCTCCTCCGCCGCGACGAACTCGGCGAGCCCGTACGCCACCGTCCCCGACTCCGGTTCCGCCAGCGCCCGGCCGCCCTCGCCGTCCACCCCGACGACCCTCAGGGCGCCGCCCGCCACATACGCGACGAGGCGTCCGTCGGGGGAGGGGCGAGGGTCGACGACCGGCCCCTCGACGGGCAGTGCGCGCACCGTCCCGGCCCTCAGTTCGGCCGCGAAAAGCCGCCCTGACAAGGCGAAACACGCCAGCTCCACGGCCGCGTCGGTGGCGTACGAGACGATGCCGGCGCCGCCCTCACGGCTCCGCTCGCGCCGCGCGCGCTCCTCGGGGGAGAGGTCCTCCCCGGCGCCGTCCAGCAGCGCCGCGGGGTCCGCCGCGAGCCGTTCCGCGGGACCGTCCGCGGCGTCCAGGTCCAGCACCCGGAGGGCTCCGGCGCGGTCCGTGCCGGAGCCGGAGCGCAGGAAGACGACACGGGAACCGTCGGGTGCCACGGTGAACGCGCGCGGCGCCCCGAGGGTGAACCGCTGGGTGCGGGCGTGCCGCCGGGGGAAGGATTCGGTGTCCGTCTGCATGACCTGACCATATTGGCCATGCGCCCCCCGCGTGCGGCTGTGCGCCGACTCATGCGTGCCCTCGGATAGTTATGATCGCTGCCGTCCGATGGGTATCAACCTGCTGGCTGCGCGAAGGATTTGTCGCCCCTTCGGTCCGACTGCCTGTGTCCTAGGGAGCTTTGGAGGTGAACCGCCGTGGCACTCTCGATCTCGGTGGTGGTGCTGCTGGCGATCGTCGTCTTCCTGCTGATCAAGAAGTCGGGGCTGAAGGCGGGGCATGCGATCGTCTGCATGCTGCTCGGGTTCTACCTCGCCGCCTCGTCGGTGGCCCCCACGATCAGCGAACTGACGAACAACATCGCGGGCATGATCGGCAGCTTCAAGTTCTGACCCGTCGTCCTCCCCGCTCCCGGATACCCCCGGAGCGGCGGCCTACACCGGTCCGTGGGCCGGGGGTATCCGCCGGGCCCTGGGCGCCCGCCTAAGCTGGCCCCATGACGGACACGCCCGCTCGCCGCCTGCTGCTGGTGCACGCGCACCCGGACGACGAGTCGATCAACAACGGCGCCACCATGGCCCGCTACGCGGCCGAGGGCGCCGGGGTCACCCTGGTCACCTGCACCCTCGGCGAGCTCGGTGAGGTCATCCCGCCCGAGCTGGCACACCTCTCGGGCGCGGCGCTGGGCGCGCACCGCCGTCAGGAGCTGGCCGCGGCCATGCGCGAACTGGGCGTGACGGACGTCCGGCTGCTGGGCGGCGAGGGCCGCTACGGCGACTCCGGGATGATGGGCCTGCCCGACAACGACGCCCCGGGCGCCTTCTGGGGCGCCTCGGTGGACGAGGCCGCCGGGCACCTGGTCGCCGTGATCCGCGAGGTCCGCCCGCAGGTGCTGGTGACCTACGACCCGAACGGCGGCTACGGCCACCCCGACCACATCCAGGCCCACCGGGTTGCCATGCGCGCGGCCGAACTGGCCGCGGACCCGGGCCTGCGCCCCGACCTCGGCGACGCCTGGGACATCCCCAAGATCTACTGGACCCGGATGCCGCGCGCCGTCGCCGAGGAGGCCTTCGCCCGCCTCCACGAGGCCCTGCCGGGGCTCCCGTTCCCCGCCCCGGCCGCCGTGGACGACCTGCCCGGCATCGTCGACGACCCGGCGCGGATCACCGCCCGGCTGGACGCCGAGGGCACCCCGTACGCCGCCGCCAAGGCCGCCGCGATGACCGCCCACGCCACCCAGATCGCCGTGCGCGGGCCCTGGTTCGCGCTCTCCAACGACCTGGCCCAGCCGCTGCTCGCGGTGGAGCACTACGAGTTGGTGAAGGGCGAGCCGGGCGGTCCGGGCGTGGAGGGCGACCTGTTCGCGGGCGTCGCCGGGACCGCGGGCGCCTCCGGGTCAGCCGGGTCTGCCGGTTGTGCCGGTTCAGCCGGTTCCGACGGCGCCGAAGGAGATGCCGCGTGAGCACGAACGCCAAGGGAACGCCGCCCGCCGGACGCCCGGGAGGCCCCGGAGGCGCTGGAGGCCCCGGAAGCCTCCTGGCCCAGCCGCTGAGACTGCCCTCGGCCGGCCGCACCGCGGCCTACGCCGGCCTGCTCCTGCTGGGGGCGGTGGTCGGGGTGGCCGGCGCCCTGGTGCAGGGCGCGTTCTTCCCCGGCGGCCTGCTGCTCGCCCTCGCCGGGACGGCCGGCACCTTCCTCGCCGGAGCGCGGCTGATGACCTCCCGGGCGGGGGCGGCCGTCCCCGTGGTGGGCTGGCTGATCGCCGTCGTGCTCCTCACCACCAGCCGCCCGGAGGGCGACTTCGTGTTCGGCGCCGGCCTGCGGCCCTACCTGTTCCTCCTCGGCGGCATGGTGGTCGCTATGATCTGCGCCACCCTCCGAGGCGGCCGCGACCGCTGAGTCCCGCCGTCCCACTTGGGAGTGACGTCCCGCTTCGTCCCGTCGCCCCGGCGGCCACCGGGGGTAGATATGCCCTCGGCCGTGGGTTACCCGCGGGAAGCGGCCAGTATCGTGGAGCGCGCCGCCGAGAAGCCCGCTGTGAGGTCGTGACGGGCGGCGGAGCCAACCGGGAGAACCTGCCTTGAGTCGTGAAACTGACAATCCGTCCCCCACGCCCAGCGGGAACGGCGGATCCG
The DNA here is from genome assembly GCF_040643475.1 of Streptomyces sp. NPDC047130. Lineage (NCBI taxonomy): Bacteria > Bacillati > Actinomycetota > Actinomycetes > Kitasatosporales > Streptomycetaceae > Streptomyces > Streptomyces sp. NPDC047130. The sequence continues at coordinate 539,408 of NZ_JBEYUK010000001.1, forward strand.
CGCACCCCTCCGAGCCGACGGCGCCGGAAGGCCGCAAGACCGAGACCACGCTGACGACCCGGGTGAAGATCAACATCCCGGGGTCCCGGCCGATCCCGCCGGTGGTGGTGCGCAAGCCCGTGGGGGAGGGGTCCGCCGCGGGCGAGCAGTCCGCGCCCGAGGGGGCCACCCCCGCCGGCGGCACGGACACCTCCGCCGCGTCCGCGGCGCCCGCCGAGAGGCCGGCGCAGCCGGAGGCCCCGGCGAAGGAGAAGACCAGCGACTGGTTCGCCCCGCGCAAGGCCCCCGCGCCCGCGCCGCAGGGCGACCCGGCGGGCGCCAAGCCGGGCCGGAACGCACTCCCGGGCCCGTCCGGCCCGTCCGCTCCCTCCGGCCCCTCCGCCCCCTCGGGCCAGGGCGGTTCGCCCTCCGGCCAGGGCCGCACGCCCGCGGCGGCCGGCACCTCCGCCCCGGCCCTCCCGCAGCGGCCCACCGCACCCCGCCCCGGCGGCGCGGCCCCCACCGGGCAGCGTCCGGCGGCCGGCGCCCCGCGTCCGGGTGGCGCCCCGCGCCCCGGCCAGGGCGGCTCCGGCGGCACCAACGGCTCCGGCCTCCCCGGCGCGACCGGCGGACCGGTGGCCCCCGGACACGGCGGCGGCACCGGCTCGGTCGACGTCACCGAGGCGCTCAACGCCGGCCCGCTCGGCCCCCGCGGCGGCCGGGCGCCCTCCACCGGCGCCACCACCCCCGCGGGCCGGGCCCCCGGCGCGGGCGCCGCACCGGCCTCCCGTCCCGAGCCCCCCACCGGCCCGACCGGCGGCCCGGTGACCGGCAGCGGTCCGCTCACCCCCGACCTCGGCGGCGGCCTCAGCGACGACACCGCGGTGCTCACCCCGCAGCGCCCCGCTCCCGGCGCCCCGCGCCGTCAGGACAACGTCTCCGGCGACACCCTCACCAGCGGCATCCCCCGGGTGCCCGCCGGCCCCGGCGCCCCGCCGGCCGGCGGAGCCCCCGGCGGTCCGGCCGTCCCGCCGCCCGGCATGTTCAGCCCGGCCCCCTCCCCGGCCCCGGCTCCCGCCCCGGCCCCGCCCGCCGCGCCGAAGAAGAAGGGCCGCAACAAGGTGGCCCTGCTCGGCGGCGCCCTGGTCGCCCTCGCGGCCGTGGCCTACGGCGCCGGCCTGCTGCTGAACCACTCCGACGTGCCCAAGGGCACCACCGTGCTCGGCGTGGAGATAGGCGGCGGCACCCGCGACGAGGCCGCGCAGAAGCTGGACCAGGCGCTCGGCGAGCGCATGCGCCAGCCGCTGAAGCTGGCCGTGGACGGCGAGGTCGTCAACCTCGAGCCGGAGCAGGCGGGCCTGGAGATCGACACCCGCGCCACCGTCGGCGAAGCCGCCCGGAGCGACTACAACCCGGTCTCCGTGATCGGCTCGCTCTTCGGCCAGGAGCGGGTGGTGGAGCCCGACATGCCGGTCGACGCCGAGAAGCTGCGCGCGGCGCTCGAGGAGGCCGCCGGCGGCACCGGCTCGGTCACCGAGGGCGGCATCGAGTTCCGCGCCGGGAAGGCCGTCCCCGTCTACGGCAAGCCCGGCGAGGGCGTCGACGTGGCGAAGGCCGTGCCCGCGGTCAAGGCGGCCTACCGCGAGCAGGTCGCCACCGGCGACGCGAAGGCCGTGGAGCTGCCGGTCGTCACCCGCGAGCCCAGCGTCCCGGACGCCGAGGTCAACCGCATGATGAAGGAGTTCGCCCAGCCCGCCATGTCCGGCCTGGTGACGGTCCGGACCGATGCGGCGCACACCATCTCCTTCAGCCCGGAGAAGTCGCTCTGGCGGTTCCTGCGCGTGCAGGCCGTCGACGGCCGGCTGGTCGAGAGCTACGACAAGGCCGAGCTGCAGAAGCTCTACGGCGAGACCTTCGACGGGGTGCTCGTCACCCGCGCCACCGGGCAGAAGACCCCGGTGACCGTGGAGGACGTCATCGGCGCCCTGCGCCCCGCCCTGCTCGACAGGACCGAGCGCGTCGGCGTCATCGAGACGAACCCCAGCTGACCCCACGACCCGCCCGACGGCCCCCGCCCGCTCGGCCCTTCGGGGCGGTGCGGGCGGACCCGTCCGGCGGGGCCGTCAGTTGAGCCGGGCGCGGGCCGACCTGGCCTGGCCGCGCACCCGTTCGGCCAGCTCCTCGTCGACCTCCTCCACCACGTCCGCATAGACCTCCAGTTCCTCCGCACCGGCCATGAACTCGCCCCTGTTCACCAGGAGTTGCGCGTACTCGTAGCGCAGGTTCGCCGGGCGGGAGGGCAGCAGCAGGGACAGCTCCAGCGCCCAGAGCGCCGTCGCGGACTGCTCGGGCCGGGCCGCCGCCCAGGCGCGGACGTTGTTCAGGATCCGCACCACCACCTCCAGCGGCCGGGCGGGCTCGTACACCGACGGGTCGGCGGGGTCGGGGGAGGAGCCCGTCGCGTCCAGCACCAGCAGCTCCGCGTCCGGGCCGGTCAGCAGCCGCCCGCCCGCGAACGGGTCGGCCAGCACCTGCCGCGCCGGGTCGTCGGCCGGGCCGAACCCGACGACGAAGTGGCCCGGCAGCGCCACCCCGTGGACCGGCGCCCCCGCCCTCCGGGCGACCTCCGTCCACACCACCGACAGCAGGATCGGCAGGCCCCGCCTGCGCCGCAGCACCTGGTGCAGCAGCGAGGACCGCAGGTCGCGGTAGTCGGCCTCGCCGCCCGCGAACCCCTCCTCGTCGCCCAGCAGCCTGCGCGCCGCCTCGGCCCACTCGCGCGGGCCTCCCGGCCGGAAGGGCAGTCGTCCGGCCAGCCGGTCGAGCTCCATCTGGACCTCGTCCATGCCGGCCTCGTCGAAGGAGGCGTCCGCGACCGCGCCGATCAGCAGGCAGAGCGTCACCAGGTCGGGACGTTCGGCACGGGCCTCGGCGGCGAACCGGGCGGTCCAGCGGGCGCGTTGTTCCGGTCCGGAGGGGACCGGTGGGTCGGGGGTCAGCATGCCGTGCGGTCGCCTCCTCAGGCCTCGGGTGAACGGTAGTGGTGGTAGGCGTGGTGGGCCGTGAAACCCAGGGCGTCGTACAGCCGGCGGGCCCCGGTGTTGTCGGTCTCCACCTGGAGCCAGCCCGCGGAGGCGCCCTCCTTCAACGCCTGCCCGGCGAGCGCCGCCATCACGCGGGTCGCCAGCCCCTCCCGCCGCCGCTCCGGCGCCACCTCCACCGCGGCGAACCCGGCCCACCTGCCGTCCACGACGCACCGGCCGATGGCGGCCGGCGGCTCGCCCTCCCGGCCCGGAACGGTCGCGAACCACACCGACGGCCCGCCCTCCAGCACCCGGCGCGCCACCTCGGTGACGCCCTTGCGGCGGTAACGCGCCAGCCACGCCTCGTCGGTGTGCCGGGAGAGCACGACCGCGGCGGTGTCCGGGTCCACCGCGTCGGCCACCGGGGCGAGCCCGCCGGTCCACAGCTCCGCCGTCACCTCACGCACCCACCCGCGCTCCTCGAGCGCCGCGCACAGCAGTTCGTCGGTCCCCTCCGCCCCGGTCGACGCCTGGACGTAGGCGGGCAGGCCCCGTTCCGCGTACCAGGCGGACACGGCGTCCAGCGCCTCGTCCGCACCGACCCCCGGGTCGCCCGTCGGCAGCGCCGAGTTGGCGCGCCGGGTGAAGCCGGCGGCGGCGCGCAGCACCCACTCCCCGAGCGGCTCGCTCTCCACCGGGGGCCAGCCGCGGGCGGCCACCCGGGCCAGCTCGCGGTACGAGGCGGCCGGGCCGCGGCGGCGGGCCGGCTCCGGAGGCACCACCTTGCCCGCGACCAGCGCCGACTCGTCGATCCGCACCCGTTCGCCGTCGCGACGGGTGATCGACAGCACGCCGTCGTTCCATGATGTGAGAACCCCGACCGTGTCGGTGAACTTCGCACCCGCGTCGCCGTCTTCGGCGAGCCGCCGCACGGAGACGCGTTTGCCCACGTCAGAGCCGTTAAGGTGCAGCGCGGATCGCGTTTCGGCGGAGATTTCCACTGGTCGGTTCACCCCTCGTGTTCGGTTCGGGTCCCGAAGTGGAGATACTAGGGGCGGGCATCGACGACGCCGCGCTCCCGCGCGCCAGGCGGCGGAGCCTGCGGAGGCCCGCCAGCGCCCTATCGAGGAGGAACGACAGCGTGACCTACGTCATCGCGCAGCCTTGTGTCGACGTGAAGGACAAGGCGTGCATCGAGGAGTGCCCGGTCGACTGCATCTACGAGGGGCAGCGTTCCCTCTACATCCACCCGGATGAGTGCGTCGACTGTGGTGCCTGCGAGCCGGTCTGCCCGGTCGAGGCGATCTTCTACGAGGACGACACCCCGGACGAGTGGAAGGACTACTACAAGGCCAATGTGGAGTTCTTCGACGAGCTCGGCTCTCCCGGCGGCGCCAGCAAGCTGGGCCTGATCGAGCGCGACCACCCGTTCGTCGCCGCGCTGCCCCCGCAGAACCAGTAGCGGAACCCGTAGGAGTGATCACTCCCCCTCGGTCCCGTACGGCGATCCGGCACCGGTCGCCTGCGGGACCGAGGCGTTTCGCCGCCCACCCCGCACCACCCGCGCCACGAGGAAAGTGAGCCAAACCCGTGTCCGAGCTCTCGAGCCGCCTGCCGGACTTCCCCTGGGACAAGCTGGAGCCCTACAAGGCGACCGCGGCGGAGCACCCGGACGGCGTCGTCGACCTCTCCGTCGGCACGCCGGTCGACCCGGTGCCGGAGCTGATCCGCAAGGCGCTGGCCGAGGCGGCCGACTCGCCGGGCTACCCGACGGTCTGGGGCACCCCGGAACTGCGGGACGCCATCACCGGCTGGGCCGGGCGGCGGCTCGGGGCGCAGGGGCTGACGCACCGCAACGTGCTGCCGGTGGTGGGCTCCAAGGAACTGGTGGCCTGGCTGCCGGTCCAGCTCGGTCTCGGCCCCGGGGACACCGTGGCCTTCCCCCGGCTGGCCTACCCGACCTACGAGGTGGGCGCCCGTCTGGCCGGCGCGGACTTCGCGGCCTACGACGACCCGACGAAGGACCTGGACCCCGGCTCCCTGAAGCTGCTCTGGCTGAACTCGCCGTCCAACCCGACCGGACGGGTGCTCCCCAAGGAGGAGCTGCGGCGGATCGTGGCCTGGGCGCGCGAGCACGGCGTGCTGGTGGTCTCCGACGAGTGCTACCTGGAGCTCGGCTGGGAGGCCGAGCCGGTGTCGGTGCTCCACCCCGACGTCTGCGACGGCTCCCACGAGGGCCTGGTGGCCGTCCACTCGCTCTCCAAGCGCTCCAACCTGGCGGGCTACCGGGCGGCGTTCCTGCTGGGCGACCCGGAGGTGCTGATGCCGCTGCTCCAGCTGCGCAAGCACGGCGGGATGATGACCTCCATGCCCACCCAGGCCGCCGCGACGGCCGCGCTGGGCGACGACGGGCACGTGGCCGAGCAGCGCGAGCGGTACGCGGCCCGGCGTGCGCTGCTGCGCGGCGCGCTGGAGCGGCACGGCTTCCGCATCGAGCACAGCGAGGCCAGCCTGTACCTGTGGGCCACCCGCGACGAGTCCTGCTGGGACACCGTGGCGTACCTGGCCTCGCTGGGCATCCTGGTCGCCCCCGGCGACTTCTACGGCCCGGCCGGCGAGCGGCACGTCCGCGTCGCCTTCACGGCCACCGACGAGCGGGTGGCGGCCGCCGTGGAGCGGCTCGGCTGACGGCGCCCCGAGCACACGGAGGCCCCCGGAGCCCATGGGCTCCGGGGGCCCGCCGCTTCCGCGGGAGCGGTGGTCAGACCGGCAGCGGCAGGTCGCCCACCGGGAGGTTGCCGGTCGCGTCGCCGACCATGGTGCCCGCCTGCCCGGCGACCCCGCCCACCACCTTCTGGACGTCCGGCACGCCCTCGGCGGCCTTCCCGGCCATCGTGGCGCCGCCGGTGGCGGCCTTGGTCCCGCCCTCGACCGCGTCGCCGCCGGCCTGGCCGGCCAGACCGGTCACGTGCGAGGTCACGCCGCTCAGGGTGGAGCCCAGCTCTCCGGCGCCGTCCAGCGCCGCCACCGGAGCCAGGTCCGGCAGGGCGGGGGCGGCCTGCGCGGATCCGGCCGCGCCGACGACGGGCGCGGCTCCCGCGGCGACGAGCAGCGCGGCACGGGCGATCCGGCGGGTCAGGGGGAGGGACATGGTGCTCCTTACGTTCGGTCCACGGCGGCCTCGTGGGTCGACCGCCAGGTCATGGTCCGGCGAGGCGGACGCAGTGTTTACGGACCGGGCGGGCCGAAGGTTGCGGACCGCCGACGTAAAGAGTTGGCAATGCGTCGCATTATCGGCTGCGGACGGAACGGGATGTTCCGGACAGGGTGACGAGCGCTGCGGAAACCTTCCGCCGCCGCTGCCGCAACGGAAACGGCGCCCGGTGGGCCACCAGTGCGATAACCGCCGCGGAACACCGGACGGCAGACGGACGGTTGGCCCCACCGGGCGAAGCCTCGCATGCCTGATCGAGGGTGTGGGGGTGCGGGTGAGCACACCCCCCGGCGGCCGGAACGGCGTGATCCGCGGGACGGGCCCTACCGCGAGGTGACGATCCGGACCTGGCCGGCGCCGGGCGCACCGGGCGCGCCCTGGGCGCCCTCGTCGAGGGGCCGGTGCCACCCGACCCGGCCGGACGTCCACTCCCGGCCCGCGTAGGTGACCTTCTCGATGCCCAGGGAGGACGCGTTGGCCACCGCCCAGTGGGCGAACTGCCAGCCCTGCCGGCGCTCCTCGGGCTCCGCGACCGGGACCGTCACCGTCCGCTCGGCCACCGGGGAGGGGGACTTCGCCGACGCGGACGCCCGCTCCCCGGCCCGCTCCCCGGCCCGCTCCCCGGCCCGGTCGTCGGCCCGCTCCCCGGCCCGCTCCCCGGCCCGGTCGTCGGCCCGCTCCCCGGCCCGCTCCCCGGCCCGGTCGTCGGCCCCGGCCAGGGTTTCCGCGCCGGCCCGGTCCGCGGTGGTCTCCGCTGCGGCCGTGTCCAGCACGTCGGTGCCGAAGTCCCGCGTCAGCGCCGCCCGGACCGCCTCCGGTCCGGCCTGCGCGTCCGGCGCGGGCCGTCCGGAGCAGGTCAGCGTGGCCGCGCTGCGGCCGGTGAGCGCCGCGGCCATCAGCGCGGCGTCCGGCTCGTGCTTGGCGTAGGCGTCCGGGAAACCGCTGCGCTGCACCTCCTGCGCGGCGACCGTCAGCGGCATCTCCGTGTAGTCCGGGACCTTCACCAGGTGGTCGTAGAACTGTCCGGCCGCGTAGGCCGGGTCCATGATCTCCTCGGGCGTGCCCCAGCCCTGCGAGGGCCGCTGCTGGAAGAGGCCGAGGGAGTCCCGGTCGCCGTAGCGGATGTTGCGCAGCGAGGACTCCTGGAGCGCCGTCGCCAGGGCGATCGTCACGGCACGCTCGGGCAGGTCACGGGCCGTGCCGACGGCCGTGATGGTGGCGGCGTTCACGGCCTGCTCGGGCGTGAACGCGTAGCGGGCGGCCTCGCCGCGTCCGCCGGAGGCGACCACCTCGCAGCCCGGTCCGGAGGGACCGGCGCCACCGGGCAGCTGCCGGGCCGCCACGTAACCCGCGAGGGAGCACAGCACCACCAGGGCCGCTCCGTAACGGAAGAGGCGACCGCGACGTTTGGGGGCGGTTGACGTCTCTTTCACGGGTAACACGGTAACGGAGGTGCGCGCCGGTGCCCGAGCCCTGTGGACAACCTCTCCCCGCCGGGCGGGGGTTAGGGTCGGGGCCATGGCCGAATCCCCGCTTGACCTTTCGCTGGACGCCGCCCTGCTGACCGCCAGGCTCGTCGACCTCCCCTCCGAGAGCGGCACCGAGAAGCCCCTGGCGGACGCGATCGAGGCGGCGCTGCGCACCCTGCCCCACCTCACCGTCGACCGGCACGGCAACAACGTGGTGGCCCGCACCCACCTGGGCCGCCGGGAGCGCGTCGTCCTAGCCGGGCACATCGACACGGTGCCGATCGCCGACAACGTCCCCTCCCGCCTGGACGAGGAGGGCGTGCTCTGGGGCTGCGGCACCTGCGACATGAAGTCCGGCGTCGCGGTGCAGCTGCGGATCGCCGCCACCGTGCCCGAGCCCAATCGCGACCTGACCTTCGTCTTCTACGACAACGAAGAGGTCGACGCCCACCTCAACGGGCTCGGCCATGTGGCGGCCGCACACCCCGACTGGCTGGAGGGTGACTTCGCGGTCCTCCTCGAGCCCACCGACGGGCAGGTCGAGGGCGGCTGCCAGGGCACCCTCCGGGTCAAGCTGCGCACCTCCGGCGAGCGGGCCCACTCGGCGCGCTCCTGGATGGGCGCCAACGCCGTCCACGCCGCCGCGCCCATCCTGAGCCGCCTGGCCGAGTACCGACCGCGCCGCCCGGTCATCGACGGCCTGGAGTACCGGGAGGGCCTCAACGCGGTCGCGATCGAGGCCGGCGTCGCCGGCAACGTCATCCCCGACGTGTGCACCGTCACCGTCAACTTCCGCTACGCGCCCGACCGCGGTGAGGAGGAGGCGATCGCCCACGTCCGCGAGGTCTTCGCGGACTGCCCGATCGACGAGTTCGTAGTCGACGACCACAGCCCCGGCGCCCTCCCCGGCCTCTCGCACCCCGCCGCCCAGGCCTTCATCGAGGCCGTCGGCGGCACCCCGCAGCCCAAGTTCGGCTGGACCGACGTGTCGCGCTTCAGCTCCCTCGGCGTCCCCGCGGTGAACTACGGACCCGGCAACCCGCTGCTCGCCCACAAGAGGGACGAGCGCGTGACGGCGTCGACGATCCCCGAGGCCGAGCGCCGGCTGCGGGACTGGCTGACCGGCTGAGGCGGCCGGACGGCCGGGGAAGGGCCGCGGCGGGGCCTGCCGGTGACACCGGGCGGGCGCCGGGCAGGTGCCGGACGGGGCCGCGGCGGGCTCCCGGGGCGCGCGGCAGGTCCGTAAAGGGCACCGAAACGGGTACTGGACGGCACACGACGGACATGTTCGTGTCCCCAGTGGGTAACCCGCGTAGACCTACTCTCTGCGGAGGACCTCTCCGCGGAGGACGCGGAGAACCGTCACGGAGGGGAGAGCCCATGACCGCAGGCAACTCCGAGGGAACGCAGGTGTCCCCGCGCGAGGAACGGCTCGGCTACCTGCTGCACGGCCTCGACCCGGTCGAGGCCGCCTCCGCCGACCGGACGACCGGTCCGGTGGGGGACAGCGACCGCAGACTGCTCGACCCGGACGGCGAGTCGGGCTGGACCGAACGCGACGCCTGGCAGGTCGCCCGGATCCAGGCCGAGTTCGGCGAGGGCTTCCGCGCGCTGTCCGGGCTGCCGCACGCCATCAGCGTCTTCGGCTCCGCCCGCACCAAGCCCGACTCGCCCGAGTACGAGGCGGGGGTCAGGCTGGGGCGGGGGCTGGCCGAGGCCGGCTGGGCGGTGATCACCGGCGGCGGCCCGGGCGCCATGGAGGCCGCCAACAAGGGCGCCCGCGAGGCCGGCGGCGTCTCCGTGGGCCTCGGCATCGAGCTGCCCTTCGAGACCGGGCTCAACCCCTACTGCGACATCGGGCTGAACTTCCGGTACTTCTTCGCGCGCAAGACCTGCTTCGTGAAGTACTCGCGCGGCTTCGTCGTCCTGCCCGGCGGCATGGGCACCCTGGACGAGCTGTTCGAGGCGCTCACCCTGGTCCAGACGGGCAAGGTGACCCGCTTCCCGATCGTCCTGTTCGGCAGCGAGCACTGGGGCGGCCTGGTCGACTGGATCAAGTCCACGCTGGTCGCCGGGGGCAAGTGCGCCGAGCGCGACCTGGAGCTGTTCCACCTCACCGACGACGTGGACGAGGCCGTCGCCCTGGTCTCCCGCGGGGCGGCCGGCCGCTAGACGCTCCCGTCCCCCCCGCCCGGCCCGTCCCGCCCGGCCCCCGCGCGCACGCCGCCGCCGGACGGGTGCCGCCGGACGGGTGCCGCCGGTCAGGCCAGGCCGCGGCGGGCGACCTCGGGCGGGCGGTGGCCGGCGATGGAGGCCACCATGTCCAGGACCTGCCGGGTCTCCGCGACCTCGTGCACCCGGTAGACCTGGGCGCCCAGCCACGCCGACACCGCCGTGGTCGCCAGCGTGCCCAGCAGCCGCTCCTTGACCGGCCGGTCCAGCGTCTCGCCGACGAAGTCCTTGTTGGAGAGCGAGACCAGCACCGGCCACCCGGTGGCCGTCATCTCGCCGAGTCGCCGGGTCGCCTCCAGGCTGTGCCGGGTGTTCTTGCCGAAGTCGTGCCCCGGGTCGATCAGCACCGACTCACGCGGCACCCCGAGCGACACCGCCCGCTCGGCCAGCCCCACGGTCACCTTCAGGATGTCGGCCATGACGTCGTCGTAGGCCACCCGGTGCGGCCGGGTCCGCGGCTCCGCGCCCCCGGCGTGGGTGCACACCAGTCCCACCCCGTACCGGGCCGCCACCTCGGCCAGCCCGGGGTCCACCCCGCCCCAGGCGTCGTTCAGCAGGTCCGCGCCGGCCTCGCAGACCGCCTCGCCGACCTCGCGCCGCCAGGTGTCCACGCTGATCACCACGTCGGGGAACCGGCGTCGCACCTCGGCCACGAAGCCCACCGTCCGGCGGGCCTCCTCCTCGGCGTCGACCTCCTCGCCAGGACCCGCCTTCACCCCGCCGATGTCGATGATCGCGGCGCCCTCGGCCACCGCCTGCTCCACCCGGGCGAGTGCCGGTTCGTCACGGAAGGTGGCGCCCCGGTCGTAGAAGGAGTCCGGCGTCCGGTTCACGATGGCCATGATCACCGGCTCGTGCGTGTCGAACTCACGCCTGCCCAGCCTGAGCATTCCGTGCGGCCTCTTTCCTCTGCGTCCCGCTGCACCGGTCTTCGGCTCTGCGACCCTAACCGCACCGGCGGCATGGCACGATCGGACCCCTGGCAACTTCGACACCCGCGGGGGCCGCAGCCTTGTCAATGTTCCTCTTCATGGTCGTCGCGCTCGCCGTGGTGGTGACCGCGACCACACTGGCCGTCGTCGGCGGCGGCGACCGCGCCGTGCTGCCCGAGGCGCCGCCGGACCGCCTCCACGACCCGCTGCCCCCGCACCGCGGGCTGACCACGCGGGACGTGGAGGCGCTGCGCTTCCCGCCGGCCCTGCGCGGCTACCGGATGGCGGACGTCGACGACGCCCTCCTCCGGCTGGCCCACGAGCTCGCCGTCCGCGACGAGCGCATCGCCGCCCTGGAGTCCGCCCTGGACACCGCCCGCGCGGACGCCGCCCGGGCGACGATCCTCGCGGCCCAGGACGAACGGGACCGGGGCGCACCGGACCAGCGGGACCGGGACGACGCCCCGGACCGGGACGACGCCCCGGACCGGGACCAGCGGGACCAGGACGCGCCGGACCGGGAGGGGAGCCCCGAGGGGACTCCGCCCGGCGGTGCCGGGGCGGCGGGCCGGGAGGACGGCGGCGGCCACCACGGGTGGGCCGGGCCGGGGGAGGCCCGATGACCCCCGCCGAGCCGCCGCCCGCGGCCGTGACGGAGAGCGTGCCGGACTCCGGAGCAATGCCCGGGCCGGACGGACGGCCGCGCTGCCCCTGGGGACTGTCCACGCCCGACTACCTCGCCTACCACGACGAGGAGTGGGGCCGCCCGGTCCACGGGGACGACGCGCTGTTCGAACGCCTCTGCCTGGAGGCGTTCCAGTCCGGGCTGTCCTGGCTGACCATCCTGCGCCGCCGTGAGGGTTTCCGGGCCGCCTTCGCCGGGTTCCGGATCGCCGAGGTGGCCGCCTTCACCGACGAGGACCGGGCCAGGCTGCTGGCCGACCCCGGGATCATCCGCAACCGGGCCAAGGTCGACGCCACCCTGGCCAACGCCAAGGTGCTGGCCGAGTGGAAGCCGGGTGAGCTCGACGAGGTGATCTGGTCCCACGCCCCCGCGCCCCGCCCGGCCCCCCGCACCCTCGCCGACGTGCCCGCCGTGACCGCGGAGTCGACCGCCCTGGCCAAGGACCTCAAGCGCCGCGGCCTGCGCTTCGTGGGCCCCACCACCGCCTACGCGATGCTCCAGGCCTGCGGCCTCGTCAACGACCACCTGGCCGACTGCGCCGTGCGCGAGGGCTGACCCGCGGGCCCGGACGGCCCCGCGGCCTGGCCCGGACCCGTGGGGCGTGGCGCCGGCCGCGTCAGCGGCCCAGGTACTTCGGGCGCTCCTTGTCGAGGAACGCCTGCACCGCGATCCGGTGGTCCTCCGACGAGCCGGCCCGGCCCTGGAGCTCGTCCTCCTTCTCCAGGGTCTCCTCCAGGGAGTGGGTCAGGCCGAAGGCCACCGACTCCTTGAGCGCCGCGTAGGCGACCGTGGGCCCCTCGGCCAGCTTCCGGGCCGTCTTCTCCGCCTCCGCGCGCAGCTCCGCGGCCGGCACCACCCGGTCGGCGATGCCCAGCTCCAGCGCCTCGCGGGCGTCGACGGAGCGGGGGAAGAGCAGCAGATCGGTGGCGCGGCCCGGGCCGACCACCCGCGGCAGCGTCCAGGACACCCCCGAGTCCGCGGTCAGCGCGACGCCCGCGAAGGAGGTCGTGAACTTGGCGGTGTCCGCGACGATCCGGTGGTCCGCGGCCAGCGCGAAGCCGAAGCCGGCCCCGGCGGCCACCCCGTTGACGCCCGCGACCACCGGCTTGGCCATCCCGGCGATGGCGCGGACGATCGGGTTGTAGTGCTCACTCACCGTGCTGAGGCGGCCCTCCCCGCCGTCCTCACCGGCGGCGAGCAGCTCGATGTGCTCCTTGAGGTCCTGGCCCACGCAGAAGGCGCGGTCACCGGCCGCGGTGAGCAGCACCGCGCGTACCCCGGGGTCCTCCGCCGCGGCCCGCAGGGCGTCGCGCAGCGCCACCTTCGCCTCGACGTTCAGCGCGTTCATCGCGTCGGGGCGGTTCAGGGTGACGATCGCCAGCGCGTCGCTGACCTCGTAGAGCACGGTGTCGGCCATCTCGGAATCCCTCCGTCGGTTGCTGTCGTCAGGACAGCATGGCGGAGATTCCGGAAGCCGGACGGTGGCCGGTGTGTGACCTCGGACAAAGAATTCCGGTCACCATTCGGTCCCGGCCGGTCGGATCGACGGCGCAGTATCGCAGTGACATCCCCGAATTGAGTGGTTTTGGCCTCGCGCGTTGCGCAAGCGATGCGGACTGATGTTGGTCATTGGTGCGTGAGATGCGGGATAATGGCCGGGAAGCAATGTGTTCGATGCCGGTGACGCCTGCCCGCTCGGGTCAGGCGAGTCCTTTTCGAGGCGCGTCCCTTTTCGAGGCGCTCCCTCCCCGAGGTCTTCCGGCACGGCGGTTGAGCTGGTTTCAGGAAGGGGAACGAGCATGGCGGCCATGAAGCCGCGGACGGGCGACGGCCCGCTCGAGGTGACCAAGGAGGGGCGGGGCATCGTCATGCGCGTTCCGCTCGAAGGCGGCGGTCGGCTCGTCGTCGAGCTGACTCCGGACGAGGCGGATGCGCTCGGCGACGCCCTCAAGAAGGTCGTCGGCTGACGCGCGACCACCACTCAGCGTGACGCCGCTGCCCGGTCCCCCAGGGACCGGGCAGCGGCCTTTTCCGGGGCCGTGCGCGGCGCGCGGGCGCGTCGGTCGCCGCGGTGCCGCGTCAGCGTTTGGCGGCGCAGAGCAGGCCGTCGCCCACCGGGAGGAGGGAGTGGACCAGCTGCTCGTTCTCGTGGACCTCGCGGAGCAGCTCGCGCAGGCGCAGCACCTCCGTCGGCTGCGGCCCCGTGCCCACCGTCCTGCCGTTCGCCAGGACGCCCGCGAACACCACGAGACCGCCCGGCCGCAGCAGGCGCAACGATTCGGCGAGGTAGTCCAGCACCTCCAGCCGGTCCGCGTCGCAGAAGACGAGGTCGTATCCGGAGTCCGCCAGCCGCGGCAGCACGTCCAGCGCCGGCCCGGGGATCAGCCGGGCCCGGTTGACGGCGAAGCCGGAGGCCCGGAACGCCTGCCGCGCGGACTGCTGGTACTCCGGCTCGGTGTCCACCGTGGTGAGCACCCCGTCCGGCCGCATGCCGTGCAGCAGGTGGACGCCGGAGACGCCGGTGCCGGTGCCGATCTCGGCGACCGCCTTCGCGCCCACCGACGCGGCGAGCAGCCGCAGCACCGAGCCGGCGGCGGGCGTCACGGGGCGCAGCCCCGCCTCCCGAGCCCGGTCGCGGGCCACGAGCAGCGCCTCGTCCTCCGCGACGAACGCGTCGGCCAGCGCCCAACTCGCCTGCCGGTTGCCGCTAATGGCCGCCCTCCCGTCCCCGTCCGCGTCTTAGGCGTCCCACTGGATCCATTCGTCGTGACTGTATCCGGCGCCGTCGGGAACCTGGCGGCGGGACGCCGCGTTTGAAGGGTGAGGGGAAAGGCGCGAAGGAGACGGGGGAAGCGACGATGGAGCGAGTGGCGAACTCTCGCAAAACTGCTTATCCGGAGCTAACGGACGAGATGGCTATGGTAGGGGCTCCACTGGACACCACCAGAGCCGACAGGGGAGGTGCGGCCGCGCCCGCAGACCGCGGTGGAGGGCTCAGACGCCTCCTCGGGTCGGCGGCCAGGCCGAAATCCGTGACCGACACCGCTGCCGACCGTACGGCCGGCCCGGAGGGCGACCGTTCCTCCGCCGAGCCCACCCGCACCGCGACGTTCGCCACCGACGGCGAGGGGGCGGCGTGGACTCCGCCCACCTGGGAGGAGATCGTCAGCACCCACAGCGCGCGTGTGTACCGGCTCGCCTACCGCCTGACCGGCAACCAGCACGACGCCGAGGACCTCACGCAGGAGGTCTTCGTCCGGGTGTTCCGCTCGCTGTCCACGTACTCCCCCGGCACGTTCGAGGGCTGGCTGCACCGGATCACGACCAACCTCTTCCTGGACATGGTGCGCCGCAAGCAGCGCATCCGCTTCGACGCCCTCGCCGAGGACGCCGCCGAGCGGCTGCCCGGCCGTGAGCCGTCGCCCCAGCAGGTTTTCAACGACGCCCACTTCGACGCCGACATCCAGCAGGCGCTGGACACGCTGGCGCCCGAGTTCCGCGCCGCGGTCGTCCTCTGCGACATCGAAGGACTGTCGTACGAGGAGATCGCCGCCACCCTGGGCGTCAAGCTCGGTACGGTCCGCAGCCGGATCCACCGCGGCCGTTCGCAGCTCCGCAAGGCGCTCGCCCACCGCTCTCCCGAGGCGCGCGCCGAGCGCCGGTTCGGCGTCACCCGCCTGCCGGCGCTGAGAGGAGGAGGCGCGACCGCGTGAGTGAATCACGTCCGACGCCGGCCGAGCAGCACCTCGGGGACCGGCTCTCCGCCCTGGTGGACGGCGAGCTGGGCCATGAGGCGCGCGAGCGCGTGCTGGCGCACCTGGCGACCTGTGCCCGCTGCCGGGTCGAGGCCGACGCCCAGCGCAGGCTGAAGAACGTCTTCGCCGAGGTCCCCGGCCCCACCCCGTCCGAGAGCCTCCTCGCGCGCCTGCAGGGGCTGCCCGCGGGCGGGCCCGACGAGCGGCTGCGCCGGGCGGCCGAGGAGCAGGGTCCCGGGAGCGCCTTGTTCGGCTCCCGGAACACCGACGCCTTCGGCCTGTCCGCCTCGGCCACGCACGGCTTCCCCATCCACGACGTCGGCCGTGCCCAGGCCGAGCGGGCCGCGGCCTCCCGGGGCCGGAGGTTCGCCTTCGCCGCCGCGAGCGCGGTGTCGCTGGCCGCGGTGGCGCTCGGCGGCGTCACCACGGTGGTGCCGGTCTCCGACTCCGACCGCGGCGGCCTGCGCAGCAACGCCACCCCGTCGCGCCAGCAGGGGACCGGAGCCGCCGCCACGGTGGACAGCCGCCGCCGTTCCGCGGCGCCGCTGCTCGCCCACAGCGCGGCCGGTCAACGGCAGCAGCTCGCCCCGGCGGCCGCCCCCCTGATCGCCGGCGGCGCGCAGTCCGTGCCGGAGGACGCGCCCACGCCCCTCATACAGCCGGGCACTCCGGTCACGCCGGGGCTGCCGGGCCTGCTGACCGCGCCCTCGCCCGCGCCGACCGGAGCCACGGCTTCCCCTCCCGTGGGACGCTGACCAGGTTCTCTGCGCGCCGGTGCGGGAACCTGATTGAATCCGGACTGCGCCGCGTGGGGCGGCGCGTCGACGAATCGCGCCAGGTGTTGGGGAGAGCATGAACGAGGGCACGCCGGGGAAGTCCGCGAGGCCCAAGTGGTGGAGCCGTCCCCGGCCCGCCCCGGAGCCGGACGCCTCCGGCGACTTCCCCCTCGCCGCGCCCGGCCCGGCGGACCCCCAGGGGCCCGCCGCGCCCCGGCCCCGGCCCACCGGTGCGGCCCCTTCCACCGCCCCGGGCCACGGCACGGGCCCGGACGCCTCGACCGCCCCGGGCCACGGCGTGGACCCCGGTCACGGCGGGGGTGCGGTGCCGCTGTCGTCGGTCGATCACGCGGCGCGGGGCGAGGCGGGTGACACGGGCGGCTTCGGCGGCGCCGAGGGCCACGCGGTCCGTCCGGACGCGCCGGGTGCCCCGGCGCACCTGGGCGACCCCGGGGGGCCGGAGTCCTCGGGGGCCGGTTCCCCCACCGGTTCCTCCGTCGGTTCGCCCACCGGTTCCCCCGCCGGTTCCGCCACCGCGCGACCCCTGCACGAGCCGGACCACTACAGCACGCCGCCCTACGGCAACCCGGGCCCCTGGGCCCCCGCGCCGCCCGTGCAGCACCCCGGGACCCCGGCCGCGGGCACCCACCTGCCGCCGCAGGCCCCCGCCCCCGCCGCCGGGGACCCTGCCGTGCCCGTCGCCCCGGCCGCACCGGCGCCCCCGGTCCCGGCCGGGCAGGCCGCGGCGCGCGAGGCCTGGGCGCCCGTGACCCCGGCGCAGGGTCCGACGGACCCGCCTCCCGGCCCCGCCGCGCCCGCCGCCCCCGCGCCCGCGCCCGAGGACGCCGCTCCCGCCGCGGCCGACCCGGCGCCCGACGCCGCGGACCCGTGGAGCCGTTACGACCCCTGGGCCACCCCCGGCACCGGACCCGCCCCGGCCTCGGGCACCGCATCCGTGCCCGCCGCCCCGCTGCAGGGCGGCGCGCACGCCGCCGAGAGCCCGTCCCGGCGGCGCGCGCGCCGCCGACGGGTCCTGGTCGGCGGGGCGGCCCTGGTCGCCCTGGCGGCGGGGCTGGCCGGCGGGCTGGCCGGCGTCCATCTGGAGCGGTACGGCGGCCTCGGCGTCGTCGAGCTCTCGCAGGCGCCCCGCAGCGACACCCCCCGCGACCCGGACAGCGTCGCGGGGATCGCCGAGCGCGCCCTGCCCAGCGTGGTCACCCTGCACGTCCAGGGCTCCGGGCAGGCCGGGACCGGCACCGGTTTCGTGCTGGACGAGCGCGGCCACATCCTGACCAACCACCATGTGGTGGAGGCCGCCGAGGACTCCGGCGACGGCCGCATCGTCGTCACCTTCAGCGGCGGCGAGACCGCCCGCGCCGAGCTGGTCGGCGGGGACTCCGGCTACGACCTGGCCGTGGTCCGGGTGAAGGGCGTGGAGGGCCTGCGCCCGATGCCGCTGGGGAACTCCGACAACGTCCGCGTCGGCGACCCGGTGGTGGCCATCGGCGCCCCCTTCGACCTGTCGAACACGGTCACCGCGGGCATCATCAGCGCCAAGGAACGCCCCATCACGGCCGGTGGCGGCGAGGGCCAGGGCGGCGACGTCTCCTACGTCGACGCGCTGCAGACCGACGCCCCGATCAACCCCGGCAACTCCGGCGGCCCGCTGCTGGACGCCCAGGGCCGGGTGGTCGGCATCAACTCCGCCATCCGCTCCGCCGACACCGGCATCGACACCGACGAGGGCAGGTCCGGCTCCATAGGCCTCGGGTTCGCCATCCCGGTGAACCAGGCGAAGCGGGTCGCCGAGGAGCTGATCAACGAGGGCGAGGCCACCCACCCGGTGATAGGCGTCACCCTCGACATGGCCTACGCCGGAGACGGCGCCCGCGTCCACACCCGTGGCGCCGACGGCGGGTCCCCGGTGACGCCCGGCGGTCCCGGTGCCGAGGCGGGGCTGAAGCCCGGCGACGTGATCACCGCCGTGGACGGCGTCCGGGTGCACTCCGGGGACGAGCTGATCGTCAAGACGCGGGCCCGCCGCCCCGGCGACCGACTGGAGCTGACCGTGAAGCGGGACGGCGAGGAGCGCAAGGTCTCCCTGGTCCTCGGTTCCTCCCAGGACTGACCTGCGGGTACGCCGGTGGCGCCGGTACCGCGCCGCGCCACCGCGGCGTCACCCGGCCGTCACCGGCGTGCGGCCGCCCGTCGGCCCGGGGTGTGTTGTATGCGTCAGAGGACGGCGAGACGGTACCGGTGTGGCCGGTCGGCCGGGTACCGTGGATCCGCCCCGGGACATCGCAAGGAGCTTCAGGTGTTCAATGACATAGGCACGCTCGAGCTGGTGACGCTCGTCGTCCTCGCCGTGCTCGTCTTCGGGCCGGAGAAGCTCCCCAAGCTGATCCAGGACATCTCGCGGACCATCCGCAAGATCCGCGACTTCTCCGAGAGCGCCAAGCAGGACATCCGCGAGGAGCTCGGCCCGGAGTTCAAGGACTTCGAGTTCCAGGACCTCAACCCCAAGACGTTCATCCAGAAGCAGCTGCAGAACGACGACCTCGGCATCAAGGAGATCCGCGAGTCGCTCGACCTGAAGAAGGACATCCAGCAGCTCACCGACCCGAACGCCGCCGTCGAGCCCGCGACGCCCTCCGCGTCCGCGTCCTCTGCGGCGTCCTCCTCGCCGACGCCCTCCACCCCCGCGTCCTCCTCCGCGACGCCCTCGTCCCCCGCCCCGGCCGCCGCCGCAACCGGCCCGGTCGGCCTGGAGAAGAAGCCGGAGAAGGCCGTCGAGCGGCCCCCGTACGACCTCGACGCCACCTGATCCCGCGCGCGTCGGCGCGCGGGAATCCCCCCTCCCCGGACGGCTCCCCGCCGACCCACCCGTTCGGCCGTAATCCCGGACCCGTGAAGCAAGGTGGCTATGCTGCCGAGTTGTTGTGCGGACCGGCGGCCGATCCTCCACGATCTCCCCGCGGTCCGGCGAAGAACGAGGAGGCGTCCGGGCATGGAGACGAGAAGTCGGGTAGGCGCGCAGGCGTCGGCGGTCGTGGGCGGCCGGCCCGCCACGGGCGGGGTCGACGGCTACCTGCGAGCGCCGTTCCCCTGGTACGGCCTGGACGAGGCGTTCACCGGGCCCCGCTGGCTGATGCAGGTGGCCTCCTCCACCGACGGCTCCGTGGAGCACGGCTCCCTCGGCCACGGGGACGAACCCTCGGTGCGCTACGAGGCGGCCGAGGACAAGGAACGATTCGCCGTCGTGGTCACCGTGGCCGACCAGCCGGTCCGCCGCAGCGCCGACGGCACCGGCGTGCTGGACGCCACCACCGTCTCCTCCGCCGCCTGGCTGGCCGGTCTGGGGCTGCTCTCCTACACCTGGCCCCTGCAGATGGACCACAGCCTGCGCGACGACTGGCTGGAGCAGCAGACCGAGACGGCCTGGGTGCTCGCCGACGACCTGGACAGCCCCGCCTGGTCCACCCTGCTGCTGCCGGTGGACGGCGAGGCCACCACCTTCCACTACCGCGAGTCCGAGTTCGGCTGGGTGCTGGCGGGCTCCACCGGCCACGGCGTCCACCTGGGCGCGTACGGGCGCGGGATGAGCGCCTACGGCCTGGGCTTCTCGGCGATCGAGGACATCGCCGCCTACGCCTGACCGCTCACACGCGTCGAGGGCCGCCGTACGACGAGGGGCGCCGCCCCCGCCGGGACGGCGCCCCCTGGCCGTGCGGTCGCGGACCGCACGGCTCCGTCAGAACTTGTTGCGCGGCGTGATGCCCAGCGACATGCCGGACAGGCCGCGCTGGCGCCCGCCGAGCTTGCCGGCGATGGCCCGCAGCGCCGACCCGGCCGGCGAGTCGGGGTCGGTCAGCACCACCGGCTTGCCCTCGTCGCCGCCCTCGCGCAGGCGGACGTCGATCGGGATGGAGCCGAGCACCGGCACCGTGGCGCCCGTGGTGCGGGTCAGGCCGTCGGCGACGAGCTGGCCGCCGCCGGTGCCGAACACGTCGACCATCTCGTCGCAGTGCGGGCAGGGCAGGCCGGACATGTTCTCGACCACGCCGACGATCTTCTGGTGGGTCTGCACCGCGATGGAGCCGGCCCGCTCGGCGACCTCGGCGGCGGCCTGCTGCGGGGTGGTGACGACCAGGATCTCCGCGTTCGGGACCAGCTGGGCCACCGAGATGGCGATGTCACCGGTGCCGGGCGGCAGGTCGAGCAGCAGGACGTCCAGGTCGCCCCAGTACACGTCGGCCAGGAACTGCTGGAGCGCGCGGTGGAGCATCGGACCACGCCACACCACCGGGGCGTTGCCCGGGGTGAACATGCCGATGGAGATGACCTTCACGCCGTTCGCCGACGGCGGCATGATCATGTTCTCGACCTGGGTGGGCCGCCCGTCGGCGCCCAGCATGCGCGGCACCGAGTGGCCGTAGATGTCGGCGTCGACGACGCCGACCTTCAGGCCGTCCGCCGCCATCGCCGCGGCCAGGTTGACCGTCACCGAGGACTTGCCGACGCCGCCCTTGCCGGAGGCCACCGCGTAGACGCGGGTCAGCGAGCCCGGCTTGGCGAACGGCACCTCGCGCTCGGCGGTGCCGCCGCGCAGCGCGGCCGCCAGCTCCTTGCGCTGCTCGTCGCTCATCACGTCGAGCGACACGTCGACGGAGGTCACACCCTCGACGCGCTGCAGTGCGGCCGTCACGTTGTCCGTGATGGTCCCGCGCATCGGACAGCCGGAGACGGTGAGGTACACCGTGACGGCGACCGCGCCGTCCTCGCCGATCTCCACCGACTTGACCATCCCGAGTTCGGTGATGGGCCGCTGGATCTCGGGGTCGTTCACCGTCGCCAGCGCTTCGCGCACCGCGTCTTCCGTAACCATAAGGTCGATGGTACGGCCCCCGGAACGCCACCCGGCAGGCCCGTCACCGGTCGTCTGCGTCACGTCCCGCCTCGCGCTCCGCGCGCTGCTCGTCCAGTTCCCGCAGCAGGTCCTGCAGCTCGGAGCGGATCCAGTCGCGGGTGGCGACCTCGCCGAGGCCCATGCGCAGCGCGGCGACCTCGCGGGTCAGGTACTCGGTGTCCGCGATGGACCGCTCGTTCTGCTTGCGGTCCTGCTCCAGGTTGACGCGGTCGCGGTCGTCCTGCCGGTTCTGCGCCAGCAGGATCAGCGGGGCCGCGTACGACGCCTGGAGGGACAGCATCAGGGTCAGGAAGATGAACGGGTACTCGTCGAAGCGCAGCGACGGGGGCGCGGCGACGTTCCAGCCCACCCACAGGGTGACCGCGATCGTCATCCACACCAGGAAGCGCCCGGTGCCCAGGAAGCGGGCGATCCGCTCCGAGACGCGGCCGAAGGCGTCCGGGTCCCACTCGGGCAGCAGCCGCCGCCGGCGGGTCCCCAGCGGCAGGTCGAGCCGCTCCCGGGTGCGGGTGCCGGTGGCGCCCGCGAGGGGGCGTCCCTCGCGTGCCTCGCGGCGTTCCCGGGTCTCGCGGGTCTCGCGGGTCTCGCGGCGCTCCCGGCCGTGCGCCGTCGCACGGCCGCGGCCGGGCACACGGTCGTCGCCGTGGCGGCGGTCGTCGCGGTCAGGAGCCATCGGCGGTCGCCTCCTTCGGCGCGTCGGCGGGGTGCGCGGCGGGCGGCGGCTCCTCCAGGTGGTACTCCGTCTCGCGCCAGTCCTCGGGCAGCATGTGGTCCAGCACGTCGTCCACGGTGACCGCGCCCAGCAGCGAGCCCGTCTCGTCGACCACCGGCGCCGCCACCATGTCGTAGGCGGCGAAGAAGCCCGCCACCACCGGCAGGTCGGCGGTGGGCGACAGCGCCTGCAGGTCGTCGTCGATGATCGACCCGACCAGCGTGTACGGAGGATCCCGCAGCAGCCGCTGGAAGTGCACGGTGCCCAGGTACTTGCCGGTCGGGGTGTCCTCCGGCGGGCGGCAGACGTAGACCTGGGCGGCCAGCGCGGGGGAGAGGTCGGCGTTGCGGACCCGGGCCAGCGCGTCGGCGACGGTGGCGTCCGGGCGCAGCACGATCGGCTCGGTGGTCATCAGGCCGCCCGCCGTGCGGTCCTCGTAGGCCATCAGGCGGCGCATGTCGGCGGCGTCGGCGGGCCGCATCAGGCTCAGCAGCCGTTCCTTGTCGCCCTCCGGGAGCTCGGACAGCAGGTCGGCGGCGTCGTCCGGGTCCATCGCCTCCAGGACGTCGGCGGCGCGCTCCTCGGCCAGCTTGCCGAGGATCTCGATCTGGTCGTCCTCGGGAAGCTCCTCGAGCACGTCGGCCAGCCGGTCGTCGTCGAGCGCGGCGGCGACCTCCGCGCGGCGCTTCGCGGACAGGTGGTGCAGCACGTTGGCCAGGTCGGCGGGGCGCAGCTGCTCGAAGGTGGCCAGCAGGTTCTCCGCCCCCTGGCCCTTCTCCTCCAGGGACAGGCCGGTGACCGCCGTCCACTCCACCAGGAACTGCTCGCCGGCCTTGCGGCGGAACGCGCCGCCGCGGCCGCCGCGCTGCACGAACAGCCGGTCGACCTCCCACTCGCGCTTGGAGGGCAGCTGATGCACCGACAGGTCCAGGACGGTGACCTCCTCGCCCGTCTCGTCCAGCCGCACCCGCCGGTCCAGCAGCTCGCCGAAGACCAGCCGCTCCGGGGGACGCTGCTCGAACCGGCGCACGTTGAGCACACCGGTGCTGATCACCTGGCCGGACTGGATCCCGGTGACCCGGGTCATCGGCAGGAAGATCCGCCGCCGGGTCGGCAGCTCCACCACGAGCCCGAGCAGCCGCGGGGGCTTGCGCCCCACCCGCAGCACCACGATCAGATCCCGCACGCGTCCTACCTGGTCGCCGTTCGGGTCGAACACGGCCACGCCCGCGAGGTGGGAAACGAAGATGCGCCCACCCGCCATGTACAGCCTCCTTCCGCCGGGCGGTCGTCTTCCCGCCCTTGCCCCGAGTTGCCCGGAAACGCCGCAGTGGGCGGGGATCAGGCTAGCCCGTACCGGTCCGGTACGCCCTGGTGAGGGGTCCGGACGGACTGCCTCCGTGTGCCCCGTCGAGCCACCGGTACGCTGCCTCCAGCCCGTCGAGAAACCGGATGAGAGGCAGCCGCGCCTGTGACCCCGATCCCCCAGCGTCGTACCCGCACGGCCGCCCGCGCGGCGGCGGTCTGCGCACTGGTCCTGGCGACCACGGGGCTCACCGGGTGCGGGTCCGACCCGGACGAGGGGACCAACGGCGTCGGGAAGCTGGAGCCGGGTCAGATCCGCAGCCGGGCGATGAAGGCGGTCGACTCGGCACGGTCGGTGCACCTGTCCGGCACGGTGATCACCAAGGACGGCGGCGTCGAACTGGACATGAAGCTGTCCGACGGCGGCGGTCAGGGCGAGGTCACCTCCGGCGGCACGACCTTCGGGCTGCTGCGGGTCGGCGAGGACCTGTACCTCCAGGCCGGGGCCGACTTCTGGAACCAGGCCGCTGGCGGCGACGGCAAGGGGCTGGAGGGCACGACGGCCGAGAAGCTGGACGGCAAGTACGTGAAGGTCCCGGAGAAGGACCCCGCCTACCAGCGGTTCAGCGGCTTCACGGACATGGACCTGCTGCTGGACGGGCTCCTCGACCTCGACGGCAAGCTGGCCAAGGACGACTACCACGAGGTCGACGACGTCCGCACGATCCGGCTCAAGGTCGACGAGGGGGCGGGCGGCCGCCTGGACGTCTCGCTGCAGGGCACGCCGTTCCCGGTCCGCCTCGAACGCCCCGGAGGCGGCGGCACCCTCCGCCTCTCGGACTGGAACCACAAGCTGGCCCTCGAGGAACCCCCGAAGAGCAAGCAGGTCGACTACGGCCAGGACCTTCCCGAGACGTAAGGGCGCCCGGGCCCCGGACCCGCGACCGGCCCCCCGGACCCCGCGACCGGCCCGGCCCCGCGACCGGCCCCCCGGACCCCGCCGTGCGCGTCCGCTCAGCGCCGCCCGCGGCGGAGGAGGAGGCGGGGGAGGGCCGCCGGCACGGGCTCGCGCGTGGTGGCCGGCGTGGGGGACGGCACGGCTGCCAGGTCCCCCGAGGACGGGGGCAGGGCCTGGCCCACCGGGGTGAGGCGCAGGACGCGGCACTCGCGGGCCCAGCGCGCGGGCATCGCCTCGCCGTCCGCCGCGTTCAGCCGCTTGCCCTTCAGCTCGCCGACCGCCTCGTCCCACGCGGCGGTTCCCGCGGTCACCTCGGCGACCGCGGCGTGGCAGGACACCAGCCGCCCGCCCTTGTCCTTGCTCCGCAGCGTCAGCACCGCCCGGCCTCCGTCGGCCAGCCCCGGCAGCGGCTGCTCCCCGGGGCCGTCGCCGACCACGCAGACCGCCCCGTCGTGCCACACGTGCCACAGCGCCCGCTCGGGGCTCCCCCCGCCGGCCCCCCGCACCCACACCAGCGCGGACTTCTTCGCGGCCTCCTCGACGAGGGCACGGTCGAACAGCTCGGTCGTCATGGCAGCAGCGTAGCGAGGCGCCCGCGGCGCGCTCAGAGCCAGCCGTTGCGCTTGAGGGTGCGGTGGATGCCGAGGCAGATCGCCACCGTGAAGCCCATGACCACCGGGTAGCCGTACTTCCAGTTCAGCTCCGGCATGTGCTCGAAGTTCATCCCGTACACCCCGCAGACCATGGTCGGCACGGCGATGATCGCCGCCCACGAGGTGATCTTGCGCATGTCCTCGTTCTGGGCGACCGAGGCCTGGGCCAGGTTGGCCTGGAGGATCGAGTTGAGCAGTTCGTCGAACCCGATGACCTGCTCCTGCACGCGGGCCACGTGGTCGGCGACGTCCCGGAAGTACTTCTGGATGTCCGGGTCGATCAGCCGCATCGGCCGCTCGCTGAGCAGCTGCATCGGCCGCAGCAGCGGGGCCACCGCCCGCTTGAACTCCAGCACCTCGCGCTTGAGCTGGTAGATCCGCCCCGCGTCGGTGCCCCGCGGGGCGCTGCCGCGGCGGCCGGGACTGAAGACCTCGGTCTCCACGTCGTCGATGTCGTCCTGCACCGCGTCGGCGACCGCGAGGTAGCCGTCGACCACGTGGTCGGCGATGGCGTGCAGCACCGCCGAGGGGCCCTTCTCGAGCAGCTCCGGGTTCTCCTCCAGCCGGCGCCGCAGGGCACGCAGCGAGCCCTTGCTACCGTGCCGGACGGTGATCAGGAAGTCCCGGCCGGTGAAGCACATGATCTCGCCGGTCTCGATGACCTCGCTGTCCGGCGTGAGCCGGTCGTGCTCGACGTAGTGGACCGTCTTGTAGACGGTGAACAGGCTGTCGTCGTACCGCTCCAGCTTGGGCCGCTGGTGGGCCTGGACGGCGTCCTCCACGGCCAGCGGGTGCAGCCCGAACTCGGCGGCGATGCCCGCGAATTCGTCTTGGGTGGGCTCGTGCAGGCCGATCCACACGAAGCCGCCGTCACGCCGGGCCGCCCGCATCGCCTCCTGCGGCTTCATGACGCCGTCGGCGTCGACGCGGTGCCCGTCGCGGTAGACGCCGCAGTCGACGACCGCGGACGGGACGTCGGGGACGGCGAGGGCCGCCGGGTCCAACTGGGCCAGCGTGGCGGCACCCCGCCGGGAGGGCCGGATGCGGACCGAGCGGGCGACGCGCTCGGAGGGGCGGACCGCTGCGCGCAGGTCTCGGATCATCGACATGGCGGGGCTCCTTCGCTTTCGGGCAACGAAAGGACGGACCGCCGACGGGTGAGCTCCCCTGGAACCCTGGGGGACGGGGACGTGCGGGTCGGAGGATCGGGCACGTCCGCGGAACGGGGAGCACCGCACCGTCGCGGCGTTCGAGCTTTCGTTGCTGATGCTGCAGATCGAGGAGATCGAAGAGATCAGGCGAACGAAACGAAGTGCTCTTCCCCGGCGCGTGGGGGTGTGCTGCCGCCGCCGGGCCCGCAGGGCGGGCGGTGGACGCGTGGAGAACGCCGGAGCCGCGTCAGCGGCCGGAAGAGCGGGTGGTACTGCACGGTCGACTTCGGTCCATCGCAGCCCCACCTCCTCCGGCCGGTCCCTCGTGAGGGACGATCCATCCCCTGCGGGAGAGCGCGCAGGGGCTGCTCTCAGGGGGGTATGACTGGCGTCGGGACTCGATCGCGACGCTTGGCGTGCTGTCCCGAACTCCGGCAAGACTATCAGCCGAGGTGACTGTCAAGGTGTCCGCTCGCCCACCGCGGGTGAGTTCCGGACGGGTTCTATGCTCGCCGCATGGCTGATGTTCTTCCCCTGGTAGAGGCGCGTCTGCGGACGGCGCTGGGCGAACCCGACGCGCGGGCCGCCGTGACCTTCCTCGGCACGGACCGCGTCGAGGTGCTCCGCTTCACCGGGGAGGACGTCGTCCGCTACGCCACCCTGGGCATGTCCGCCCACCCGATGAACGACCCCACGGCGATGGTCGCGGACCCGGTGAAGGGGCCGCGGGCGGAGCTGGTGCTGTCCGTGCGGCGCGGCCTCGCGGAGACCGACAAGGTGCTCCGCCCGCTGGCCGTGCTCGCCGCCTCCCCGCAGGTCGAAGGGGTGGTCGTGGCGCCCGGCGGGTCGCTGGACGTGGGCGAGCCGCTGTGGCCGGGCGCCCCCTTCACCTCCGTCCTGGTGGGCGAGCCCGGGGGACTGGTCGAGGACCTGGAGCTGGACGAGCCGCTGGACCCGGTGCGCTTCCTGCCGCTGCTGCCGATGACGCCGAACGAGGCCGCCTGGAAGCGGGTGCACGGCGCGCAGGCGCTGCAGGAGCGGTGGCTGGCCCGCGGCACCGACCTGCGCGACCCCGCCCGCCGGTCGGTCGCCCTCGACTGACCCCGGGCCGGTCGCCGCGGGTCGCCACCGGCCACGGCAGGTGACGGAAGTCACCCGGGCGAGTGCCCAACGGATGGCCGGATACGGCCACTTGGCTCTGGCGGTCGACGCCGCCGCGGGGGGGCGGCGCCGGGTGCGGCACGGCCTCCGCCCGCCGGACGGGTGATCGTCCTTGACGCGGCGCGGTCGGGGGAGGACCGTGGGACCTTATGAGGGGCGAACCCAGTTGCCCGAAGTGCGGTGGCCGGGTCAGGGCTCCCGGACTCTTCGCCGACGCGTGGCAGTGCGACGCGCACGGACCGGTGCATCCGGTGCAGCCCGTGATCCCGCCCAGCGTCGAGGCCCTCGGTGTGGTGGTGCACCGCACCCGGGTCCCCGTCTGGATGCCGTGGCCCCTCCCGGTCGGCTGGCTCTTCACCGGCGTGGCCAGCGCGGGCGACGACCGCAGCGGAGGCCGCGCCTCGGCGGTCGCCTGTTCCGGTCCGGGGCCGCTCGGCGGGGTGGGCGAGCTCATCCTGATCGCCGAGGAGCTCGGCGTCGGCCTCGGCGCCCGGTACGCGGGCATCGACGGGCCCGATCCCGGCCCGCGCATCGACATCGGCAAGCCCGCCCAGGCCAAGGTGCACGCGGCCGGCCGTCCCACCCCGCTGTGGGTGGTGGAGGGCGCTCCGGAGGACCGGGCGGTGTTCGCGGGGGAGGCCCTCGGCATGTGGCTGTGGGCGGTGGTCTGGCCCGAGCGGTCCGGGCTGCTGATGTACGAGGAGCTGGTCCTCACCGACCTGCGCGAGGCGGGCGCGGAGATCGAACTCGTGCCGTGCGGCGCCCTCTCCCCCCGGCTCCTGTCCCCCTGACCTGGCCGTTCCGGTTCGCGGCGGGCCGGTGGGCTCCTCGTGGGGCGTGACGCGGGGGCGGTAAGAGTCACCCACTCGGACGACCCCTTATCCTGGTGTTGCCCCGTCCGTGCCAACCCTCGTCCGCTGGAGTCGCCGTGCGCATCGACCTGCACTGCCATTCCACCGCGTCCGACGGCACGGACACCCCCGCCGAGCTGGTGCGCGCCGCCGCCGCGGCCGGGCTGGACGTCGTCGCGCTGACCGACCACGACACCACCCGGGGGCACGCCGAGGCGCTGGCGGCCCTCCCCGAGGGGCTGACGCTGGTCACCGGCGCGGAGCTCTCCTGCCGCTGGGGCGAACCCGGCGCGGACCCCGGTGACGGCATCAGCATGCACCTGCTGGCGTACCTGTTCGACCCCGAGGAGCCCGCGCTGCTCGCCGAGCGCGAGCTGGTGCGCGACGACCGGGTGCCGCGCGCCCGCTCCATGGTGGCCAACCTGCGCGAGCTGGGCGTCGACATCACCTGGGAGCAGGTCGCCCGCATCGCCGGCGACGGCTCGGTGGGCCGCCCGCACGTCGCCACGGCCCTGGTCGAGCTCGGCGTCGTCGACTCGGTGGACGAGGCCTTCACCCGGCACTGGCTGGCCGACCGCGGCCGCGTCTGGGTGCCCAAGCACGAGACCGACCCGATCGAGGCGATCCGACTGGTGAAGGCCGCCGGCGGGGTCGCCGTCTTCGCCCACCCGGGCGCCGCCAAGCGCGGCCGCACCGTGCCGGAGTCCGCGATCGCCGCGATGGCCGAGGCCGGCCTGGACGGCATCGAGGTCGACCACATGGACCACGACCCGGCCACCCGCGCCCGCCTGCGCGGCCTCGCCGCCGAGCTGGGCCTGCTGGCCACCGGCTCGTCCGACTACCACGGCACCCGCAAGACCTGCGTCCTCGGCGAGAACCTCACCGACCCCGAGGTCTACGGCGAGATCATCCGCCGGGCCTGGGGCGCGTTCCCCGTGCCCGGCGCCGGCGGACCCGCCACCGCCTGACCCGGCCGGACCTCCTGCGTCCCGCCGCGTCCGGGCCCGCCCGCATCCCCTCATCCCGCGCCGCGTGGCGCCGCGTCCTGCCCGGACCCGGCCGGACGGCGGCGTTCCGCACCACCCGCAAGGCCATTCACCGTGTTCGACATCGCCGTTTTCGGTTCCCTCTTCCTCACCCTCTTCGTGATCATGGACCCCCCGGGGGTCACCCCGATCTTCCTCGGCCTCACCGCCGGCCGGCCCGCGGCCGTCCAGAAGCGCATGGCGCTCCAGGCGGTGCTGGTGGCCGGCGGCGTGATCTCCGTCTTCGGCCTGGTGGGCCAGCGCATCCTCGACTACCTGCACATCTCGGTGCCCGCCCTGATGATCGCCGGCGGGGTGCTGCTCCTGCTGGTCGCGCTCGACCTGCTGACCGGCAAGACCGACGAGCCGCAGCAGACCAAGGACGTCAACGTCGCCCTGGTCCCGCTCGGCATGCCGCTGCTGGCCGGTCCCGGCGCGATCGTCTCGGTCATCCTGGCCGTGGAGAAGGCCGGCACCGTCGGCTCCCAGGTCGCCGTCTGGACGGCGATCCTGGCGATCCACGTGGTGATCTGGCTGGTCATGCGCAACTCGCTGCTGGTGATCCGCGTGATCAAGGAGGGCGGCGTGGTCCTGGTGACCCGGCTGGCGGGCATGCTGCTCGCCGCGATCGCCGTGCAGCAGATCATCAACGGCGTGACCCAGGTGGTCCAGGGCGCCTGACCGGCCCGCCCGCCGGGGAACAGCACTGCGGCCCGGTGGGCAGCCTCCACGGGGGAGGCTGCCCACCGGGCCGCGGTGGTCCGAGGGCGTCGTCAGTCGTTACGAGGCCGAGGTCTCGGCCGGACGGATCCAGAGGCGCTGGCCGATCGCCGCGGCCTGCTGGACGATCCCGTTGACGGAGGCGGCGTCCACGACGGTGGTGTCGACCGGCAGGCCGCTCACGTCGTCGAGACGCAGAATCTCGAAGCGCATGCTTCTCCCTTCCCACGTCGGTATGTACCGGGTACAACACCCGAACCGGGCGGGAAGATTCCCTAGCTAAGCAAAATTTTCGGCCGCCTAAGTATTGATCGGTTACCCGCCCTGTCCTGGCCCATGTGCAGCCGAGGTGTGAACCGGGTGAGACCGGTTGTGTCCGCTCCGTGACCGCCGGGACAATGGGGACCGGTATGAATGACGACCTCGCGGCGCTGACCGCAAGCATCGAGAGCACCAACCGGATGCTCCAGCAGGTTCTCGCCGCGGTGGTGAAGGCGCAGTCCGCGCCGCGGTCCACCCACGCGCTCTTCGTCGACGCCGGCTACCTCTACGCCGCCGCCGGGCGGCTGGTGGTGGGCACCGAGGACCGCCGGGCCTTCGAGCTGGACACCGAGGGCGTGATCGCCGCGCTCATCGACCGGGCCGCGCAGCTGTTCCAGGACAGCAGGCTGCTGCGGGTGTACTGGTACGACGGAGCCCGCCGGCGCATCCACACCGCCGAGCAGCAGGCCATCGCCGAGCTCCCCGACGTCAAGGTGCGCCTCGGCAACCTCAACGCCAACAACCAGCAGAAGGGCGTCGACGGCCTGATCCGCTCCGACCTGGAGGCCCTCGCCCGCCACCGCGCCATCACCGACGCCGCCCTGCTCGGCGGCGACGAGGACCTGGTGCCCGCGGTGGAGGCGGCCCAGGAGTACGGCGCGCGGGTGCACCTGTGGGGCGTCGAGGCCCCGGACGGACGCAACCAGGCCGAGCCGCTGCTCTGGGAGGTCGACAGCCAGCGCACCCTGGACGTCCAGTTCCTCAAGCCCTACGTCTCCCGCCGGGTCACCGTCGCGCACGAGGCGGGCGCGGTCCGGCCCACCTGGGAGGACGTGCGGTTCGTGGGCGCCCAGATCGCCGCCCGGTGGCTGGCCGAGCGCGGCCCGGAACCCATGGACGCGCTCCTGGCGGAGCAGCCGTACCTGCCCGGCTCCGACGACCAGTCCCTGCTGGTCCAGGCGGAGGGGCTGCTCGGGTACTCGTTGCGCGGCCAGTCCGACCTGCGCAGGGCGCTCCGGGACGGCTTCTGGGAGCGCCTGCGCGCCCAGCGCTGAACCCGGGCCGCCGCCCCGTGCCCGTCCCGCGCGTCGGCGGGGGCGGGGCTCAGCCGGTGGCCGCCTCGTCCCAGAAGTCGGCGATCGCGCGGGCCGTCTCCGCCGGACGGTCCACGTTGGGGGAGTGCTCCGCGCCCTCGATCACGGTGCGCCGCGCGCCGAGCCGGACGGCCATCTCGTCGAACTGGTCCATCGGCCAGACGTGGTCGTGCGACCCGGAGAGCACGTGGCAGGGCAGGCCCACCCCGGCCAGTGCGTCCACCAGGTCCGGCTCCTCGCACAACTGGCGCCCCGTCGCGATGAGTTGGGCCGGACGGGTGTGCAGCCAGCGCTCCCGCAGCAGCGCCGTGTCGGGCTGCTCGGCCAGCTCCTCGGGGGCGGCGGTGGCCTCCATGGCCTGCATCACGTCCCACACCTGCTCCATCGACATCGACGCGAGCGCGCCGCGGAGCATGGTGACGCGCTGCTGCTGGGGCGCGGAGATGCGGGCGGGGCCCGAGGACATCAGCGTCAGGCTGCGGAACGGGGAGGCGTCCCGCAGCACGGCGGCGCGGGAGATCTGTCCGCCGAGGGAGTGGCCCAGCAGGTGGACGCCGGTCCCGGACTCCGTGGCCAGGAGGTGAGCCTGGGAGAGCAGGTCCTGCGCCAACTCCTCGCGGGCGTACGCCGTCTCGTCGTGGTCCGGGCCCTCGGACCGGTACTGGCCACGGCCGTCGACGGCGACCGTCCGGTAGCCGCGGGCCGCCAGCGGGGCGTGCAGGGCGATGAAGTCCTCCTTGCTGCCGGTGTATCCGGGCAGCAGCAGGGCGGTGCCGCGGTGCGGGACGCCCGGGGCGGCGGGCATCTCGATCGCGGCGAACGCGCCCCGGGAGGTGGTGAGTCGGTACGCCCGCGCACCGGGCGGCGGAGTGAAGGTGTCGGGCCTGCTCATGGCGGTCAGGTTACCGAGCGGTTCCGGGAACGCCGACGGCCCGGCTCCCCCGAGGGGAACCGGGCCGTCGTGGTGCCGGACGTCAGTGCTCGGCCGGCTGCGCGGCCTTGCGCGTACGGCGACGCGGCTTGCTCTCCGCCTCCTCGCCCGCCTGCGCGGGGATCTCGGCGGTCGGCGCGGCCTCGGCGGCCTTGCGGGTGCGGCGCTTCGGGGCGGCCTCGGTGGTTTCGGCCGTGTCCACCGCGGTCTCGGCGGGGGTGGTGGCCTTGCGGGTGCGGCGGCGGGGCTTGGCCTCGGCCTCGGGGGTGTCCGTGGCGCTGTCCGTGGCCTCCGCGGGGGCGGCGGTCTTGCGGGTGCGGCGCTTCGGGGCGGCCTCGGTGGTTTCGGCCGTGTCCACCGCGGCTTCGGCGGGGGTGGTGGCCTTGCGGGTGCGACGGCGGGGCTTGGCCTCGGCCTCGGCCTCGGGGGTGTCCGTGGCGCTGTCCGTGGCCTCCGCGGGGGCGGCGGTCTTGCGGGTGCGGCGCTTCGGGGCGGCCTCGGTGGCTTCGGCCGTGTCCACCGCGGTCTCGGCGGGGGTGGTGGCCTTGCGGGTGCGGCGGCGGGGCTTGGCCTCGGCCTCGGCCTCGGGGGTGTCCGTGGCGCTGTCCGTGGCCTCCGCGGGCGCGGCGGTCTTGCGGGTGCGGCGCTTCGGGGCGGCCTCGGCCGGGGCGGCGGCGGTCTCCTCGACCACCGTCGCGGCCTCCACCACGGGGGCCTCCTCGGCTGCGCCCCCACGGGTCCGGCGCCGGCGGCGCGGCGCGGCGGTCGCGCCCTCCGCCGTCTCCACGGCCGCCTCGGCGGCGGGAGCGGCGGCGGCCACGGCCTGCGCCGCGGCCGGAGCCTCGGCCGTCGTGGCGGCGTCGACCGCGGTCACCGGCGCACCGTTACGGGTGCGGCGGCGGCGACGCGGCGTACGCGGGGCGCGCTCGCCCTCAGCGGCGGGAGCCGCCTCCGACGGACGCTCGTCCCGTCCACGACCCCGGCCGCCCCGGCCGCGGTCACGGTCGCCCTTGCGCCCGCCCGGCTCGCCCAGGTCCTCGATCTCCTCGGCGCCCAGACCCGCACGCGTCCGCTCGGAACGCGGCAGGACGCCCTTGGTGCCCTCGGGGATGCCGAGGTCGGAGAAGAGGTGCGGCGACGTCGAGTAGGTCTCCACCGGGTCGTTGAAGCCCAGCCCCAGCGCCTTGTTGATGAGCTGCCAGCGCGGGATGTCGTCCCAGTCGACGAAGGTGACGGCGGTGCCCTTCGCCCCGGCGCGACCGGTGCGGCCGACGCGGTGCAGGAAGGTCTTCTCGTCCTCGGGGGACTGGTAGTTGATGACGTGCGTGACGCCCTCGACGTCGATGCCGCGCGCGGCGACGTCGGTGCAGACCAGCACGTCGACCTTGCCGTTGCGGAAGGCGCGCAGCGCCTGCTCGCGGGCGCCCTGGCCGAGGTCGCCGTGGACGGCGCCGGCGGCGAAACCGCGGCGCTGCAGCTGCTCGGCGATGTCGGCGGCGGTGCGCTTGGTGCGGCAGAAGATCATCGCCAGTCCGCGGCCCTCGGCCTGCAGGATGCGGGCGACCATCTCCGGCTTGTCCATGTTGTGCGCGCGGTAGACGAACTGCTTGGTGTTCGCGACCGTCTTGCCCTCGTCGTCCGGCGAGGTGGCGCTGATGTGGGTCGGCTGCGACATGTAGCGGCGGGCCAGGCCGATGACCGCGCCCGGCATGGTGGCCGAGAACAGCATCGTCTGACGCTTCGCCGGCAGCATGTTGATGATCTTCTCGACGTCCGGCAGGAAGCCGAGGTCGAGCATCTCGTCGGCCTCGTCGAGGACGAGGCTCCTGACGTGCTTGAGGTCGAGCTTCTTCTGTCCGGCCAGGTCCAGCAGGCGGCCCGGGGTGCCGACGACCACGTCGACGCCCTTCTTGAGGGCCTCGACCTGCGGCTCGTAGGCGCGGCCGCCGTAGATCGCCAGGACGCGGACGTTGCGGACCTTGCCGGCGGTCTGCAGGTCGTTGGTGACCTGGGTGCAGAGCTCGCGGGTGGGGACGACGACCAGCGCCTGCGGCGCCTCCGTCAGGTCCTCGGGCCGCGCGCGTCCGGCCTCCACGTCGGCGGGGACGGTGACGCGCTCCAGGAGCGGCAGACCGAAGCCGAGGGTCTTGCCGGTGCCGGTCTTGGCCTGGCCGATGACGTCCGAGCCCGACAGGGCCACCGGGAGCGTCATCTCCTGGATGGGGAAGGGGGTGACGATGCCGACCGCCTCGAGGGCTTCGGCCGTCTCAGGGAGAATTCCGAGATCGCGGAACGTGGTAGTCAGGGTGCTGCCTCTTCTGTGTGCGCGGCGCGAGGCGAGCGCGGGGGTCAACCGTGCCGAGCACGGCCGTACCGAACCGGAAGGACGTCGTCGGCCCTGCTTCGGGGGACGGGCCTGTGGCACGGGACCACGCGGACGCTCCAGCGCTCGTACCGCTGAGGGTCCCCTCCGTGGCCGTACGCGAGGAGCGCGCGGGCGAGGAGGGCTGTCGGGTCGGAGCCGATCGGGCCACCGACCGGGCATCCTCATTCGTGCGGCCCGCCGGATAGGGGCGAGCGCATTACCACCATACCCCGGAAACGCGCACATGCGACGGTCGTTTCGGTGACGTTGTGCTCCTCACATTCCGGACTCACTCCCGGTCCCGCCGCGTGACCGGCTCGCGGCCCGGGTGGCCCCCGCCGCCGGGACGGGCGGTGACGGCCGGGGGAGCGGGCGGGCGGACTATCGTTCGTTTCATGACGACGCCTGACAACGCCACCGGCAAGACCGACCCCGCCCCGGACGCCGCGACCTCCAGGGTCGCCGCGCAGACCTGGGAGCAGGCCTCCGCAGACCCGCAGTACCGCGCCGCCGTCGTGGACCTGCTGGGAGCGCTCGCGTACGGCGAGCTGTCGGCGTTCGAGCGGCTCGCCGAGGACGCGAAGATGGCGCCGACCCTCGCCGACAAGGGCGAGCTGGCCAAGATGGCCGCCGCCGAGTTCGGTCACTTCGACCGGCTGCGCGCGCGGCTGGCCGAGATCGACGCCGACCCCGACGAGGCGATGGTCCCCTTTGTGGCCGCCCTGGACGGCTTCCACCGGCAGACGGCCCCGTCGGACTGGCTGGAGGGCCTGGTCAAGGCGTACGTCGGCGACTCGATCGCGGCCGACTTCTACCGCGAGGTCGCGGTGCGGCTCGACTCCGACACCCGGGAGCTGGTGCTCGCGGTGCTGGACGACCTCGGGCACGCCGAGTTCGCCGTGGAGAAGGTGCGCGCGGCCATCGAGGCCGACCCGCGGGTCGGCGGGCGCCTCGCGCTGTGGGCGCGGCGGCTGATGGGCGAGGCGCTCTCCCAGTCGCAGCGGGTGGTCGCGGAGCGGGACGCGCTGTCCACCATGCTGGTGGGCGGTGTGGCGGACGGTTTCGACCTCGCGGAGGTGGGCCGGATGTTCTCCCGTATCACCGAGGCGCACACCAAGCGGATGGCGGCCCTGGGCCTGGCCGCCTGAGCCTGGCCGCCTGAGCCTGGCGGCCTGGGCCCCGGCGGGGCGACGGACGCGGGGGCCCGGCCCGGCAGGGCGGGTCCTGCCCCGGTCAGGCCGCCGGGTTGCCGGCCGCGGCGCCGCGGCGGGGTGTCCGCCCCGTCCGCAGCAGGAGCGAGACCGACGCGACCGAGAGCGCGGCGGCGCCCAGCAGCAGCGGGGCGGCCTCGGCGGGAGCCAGGGCGGCCTGGGTGATCAGGGCGCCGGCCAGGGCGCCGACCGCGCCCGTCGGGAGGACCACGCCGGCCCGGGGCAGCCGGTGCGGCAGCCGGTGGACGGCCGCGGTGGCGAGCAGCAGCCCGAGAAGCACCGAGGCCGACGCCGAGAGGTAGAACATGGCGGGGTCCCTTCTCCGGGGCGTGCGAGCGGTCCCGGTGTGACTACCCCCACAGGTCCGCCCGCACACGCGAAGGGGCCGGACGGCTCACCGGCCGTCCGGCCCCTTTCCGTGCGTCGCCCGGACGTCGCGTACGACTCCGGGGACTTCCGCATGCCTGCCGCGGGCGGACCCGCTGTGGGCTACAGCGCGCCGAAGCCCACCTTGCGCGGAGCCGGCTCGCCCAGCTCGACGTAGGCGAGACGGTCCGCCGGGACCAGGACCTTGCGGCCGTGCTCGTCCACCAGGGTCAGCAGCGCCGACTTGCCGGCGAGCGCCTCGGCCACGAGCCGCTCGACCTCCTCGGCGCTCTGACCGCTCTGCAGAACGATCTCGCGGGGCGCGTGCTGCACGCCGATCTTGACCTCCACGGCCATGTCCCTCCGACGGTCAGTGGTGCGCGGACCATTCCGCTCTCGTCCGCGCCGTACCCGGCACACATTAGTCCAGGCGGGGCGTTCCCCGGGGTGCCGCTGCCCCGGGGCGGGCCTGCGAAACGCTCAGGCGTTCTCGCTGCCGTGCAGCGGGAAACCGGCGATGCCGCGCCAGGCCAGCGAGGCCAGCAGCTGCACCGCCTTGTCGCGCGGCACGCTGCGGTCGCTGTGCAGCCAGGCGCGGGCCACCACCTGGGCCAGTCCGCCCAGGCCGGAGGCGAGGAGCATCGACTCGTCGCGGGAGAGGCCGGTGTCCTCCGCGATCACGTCGCAGATCGCCTCGGCGCACTCGTTCGTCACCTTGTCCACGCGCTCGCGGACCGCCGGCTCGTTGGTCAGGTCCGACTCGAAGACCAGCCGGAAGGCCCCGCCGTCGTCCTCGACGTAGGCGAAGTAGGCGTCCATGGTGGCCCGGACGCGCTGCTTGTTGTCGCTGGTGGAGGCGAGCGCCGCGCGGACCGACTCGATGAGCGCCGCGCAGTGCTGGTCCAGCAGGGCCAGGTAGAGCTCGAGCTTCCCGGGGAAGTGCTGGTACAGCACCGGCTTGCTGACGCCGGCCCGCTCGGCGATGTCGTCCATGGCCGCGGCGTGGTACCCCTGGGCGACGAAGACCTCCTGCGCGGCCCCCAGAAGCTGGTTGCGCCGGGCCCGGCGCGGTAGCCGGGTGCCGCGCGGGCGTGCCGCCTCTGTCTGCTCGATGGCTGTCACGCCGCCTCCCATGATCGTCCTTGCGCGGTGTGCGCCGCCCACCATCGTACTTTTCGGTAACCGACCTGTGGGGTGCGCGACCGGAGATTTTCACCGGGGCGCGAGCGGCCCCCGGGACCGGGGCGACGGGACCGGCCGCCGCCGGTCCCGTCCGGGCCGTCTTCTCCCCCGTCGAGGGGGCGGGCCGGGAGGCCGGCGGTGTCAGCGGTAGTCGTCCTCGTCGAGTTCCACCACCCTCGCCTGTTCGGCGAGGTCGGCCTCGGCGGCGCGGTCGGCGGCCTCGCCGCGGACCGGCTCGTCCCGCACGGGACGGACGTCCGCGAGCTGTTCGGCCGCGTCGTGCTCGGGGGCCTCGACGCCGAACTCCTGGACGTCCTCCTCCCGCTCCTCCTCCCGCTCCTCCTCGTGGACGAAGGTCTCCGGGTCGGTCGGGTCGACGGGCATGTGGGGCTCCCTTCGGTGGTACCTGCGTTCCGTTCGCCTCCCCCCGGCGCGGCGGACCGCTCCGGGGGCGGGGTGCCCTGTGGGATCGAGCCTAGGAGACACCCGGCGCAGGCGCGATGCCTCCGCGTGCGGATGTGTGCCCGGCCCCGCCGCCGTCACACCGGCGCGCGCGTTGTGACCGCCCACACACCACCGGGGGCCGCGGGTGAGCCTGGCGGGGCGTGATCGTCTCGTAACATTGGCGCATGTCTTCGACCGATCTCCCGCCTGTCCCGCCCGCGGGCGACGTCCTGCCGCGGGTGGCGCCGGTCCGGCCCGCCGAGGGCGAGCGGATCCGGTCGGTCGCGCTGCGGGGCGTCACCCTCACGGTCCGGTCCCGCGAGCACGCCGCCGACGGCGCCGAGCCCGCGCTGTTCGTGCACGGCCTGGGCGGCTCGTCGCAGAACTGGTCCGCGCTGATGCCGCTGCTGGAGGACGTGCTGGACTGCGAGGCCGTGGATCTGCCCGGCTTCGGCGACTCCCCGCCGCCGGACGACGGCGACTACTCGATCACCGGCCACACCCGTGCCGTCGTCCGTTACCTGGAGGCCTCCGGGCGCGGTCCGGTGCACCTGTTCGGCAACTCCCTGGGCGGCGCGGTCGCCACCAAGGTCGCGGCGGTCCGTCCCGACCTGGTGCGCACGCTGACGCTGGTCTCCCCGGCGCTGCCCGAGCTGCGGGTGCAGCGCGGCGCGGTGCCGACCGGTCTGCTCGCGCTGCCCGGGGTGGCCGCGCTCTTCACCCGGCTCACCCGTGAGTGGACGGCCGAGCAGCGGGTGCGCGGTGTGCTGGCCCTGACCTACGGCGACCCCGGGCGGGTGACCGAGGCGGGGCTGGCCGCGGCGGTGGCGGAGATGGAACGGCGTCAGCGGCTCCCCTACTTCTGGGACGCCATGGCCCGTTCGGCCCGCGGCATCGTGGACGCGTACACCCTCGCGGGGCGGCACCGGCTCTGGCGACACGCCGAACGGGTCGACGCCCCCACCCTGCTGGTCTACGGGGGCCGTGACCGGCTGGTCTCGTTCCGGATGGCCCGCCGGGCGGCCCGCGCGTTCCGCCGTTCGCGGCTCCTCGCCCTGCCGGAGGCCGGACATGTGGCCATGATGGAGTGTCCGGACACGGTCGCCCGTGCCTTCCGCGAGTTCCTCGCCGACGCCGGAGCCGATGCCCGGCCGGCCGGCGGGGAGGCGCGAGGGCGCCGTCCGGGCGAGCGAGACGATGTCCTGGCCGTGACGGAAACCGAAAGCTGAGGGAGCGCGTGGGACGGCACAGTCGCCGGGGGCCGGCCAGGCCCGCAGATGCCGCGCGCGGTTCGTCGGCGGCGCCCGCCGCCGCCCGCGAGGGGCGGGGCGCGGCACCCGCGCCTCCCGCCGGGACCGGGGAACCCCTCGACGCCGAGGACTCCTGGAGCCCGTGGGAGCCCGCGCGGCGGCCGGAGCGGGAGCGGCCCGCGCCGGAGCCGGAGCGCGGGCGGCCCGCGCCGGAGCAGGGTCCGTCCGGGCGGACCGGCGTGACGCACGGCCGGGGCGGCGCGCCCGCGCCCGTGGGCGGCGGCCATCCCGAGGAGTACGGCCGGCCCGAGCGGCAGGGCCCGCAGACCCGGGCCGAGCGGGAGGGTCCGCACCCCCGGCCCGAGTGGGAGGGTCCGCAGACCTGGGCCGACCAGCCCCGGGATCGGGTGGGCCGTGCCGAGGGCTCCGCGGGGTACGGGCAGCCGGCCCCCTACTACGACACGCTGGACGACCGCGGCGGTCACCCCCGCCGGCCCGGCCCGGAAGGCCCGCGCTTCGTGGAGGACGCCGGTCACCCCGGAGGTCCGGGGCACGGCGGCTTCGCGCACACCCCCGGCGGCGGGGATGACGGCGGTGACGGCGACGGCGAACTGCCCCCGCTGCCGCCGGAGTTCCGGTCCGCACGTCCGGTGGGCCCGAGGCGCGGGGTGAAGGGCCGGCTGTTCACCGGCGCGCTCGCGGTGGCCGTGCTGGTCGTGCTGGGGGTGACGGTCTCCGAGCAGGTGGCGGCCGACCGGTCCGCCTCGGCGACCGGCGCGCAGGCGGCCGGGGCGCCCGCCGGGGACGCGCAGAAGGGGCAGCCGCTGGGCGCGACGGAGCCCTCGCCGCTGCCGTCCGCCTGGAACCTGGACGGGCTCACCTACAAACAGCGGATGGGCCTCGTCTACGACCTCAGCCCGACGCTGGAGGGACCGGGTTCCTTCACCGCCGTGCCGGGCACCGACGAACCCCCGGCGGCGGACCAGGACGCGCCGCCCCGCCAGGAGTGGACCTACCGGGTCGACGTCGAGGACGAACTCGGCCTGGACGGGCAGCTGTTCGCCGATGCCGTGCACAGGACCCTGAACGACCGGCGGAGTTGGGCACACGACGGGCTGGCCTTCAAGCGGGTCCCGGCGGGCGGCGGGAAGAGCCCCGACTTCGTGATCACCCTGGCCAGTCCCGGCACCACCGCCGAGTGGTGCGCCAAGTCCGGCCTGGACACCACCATCGACAACGTCTCCTGCGACTCGGCCTCGACGTCCCGGGTGATGATCAACGCCTATCGCTGGGCGCGGGGTTCCGAGACCTACGGCGACCGTCGCATCCACTCCTACCGGCAGATGCTGATCAACCACGAGGTTGGTCACCGCCTCGGGTACGGGCACGTGGAGTGCTCCCAGGACGGCGGGCTGGCGCCGGTGATGCAGCAGCAGACCAAGTTCCTGGACCACGACGGGATCCACTGCAAGCCGAACGCCTGGGCCTACCCGAACGGCTGATCCGTGACCCGGCGCGCGCACGTCGTGCGACCGCGCCGTCGCTGTGCGCTGCATCTTCTCCGCGTAGGCGCGCTTGAGTTCGGTGAGCATGGCCGGTGTGGAGCTGTCGACGACCTCGTACTCCTCCTCGAGCCCGTAGGCCGGCAGC